>JANNNT010000682.1:0-1884 GCA_031398685.1 Rhodocyclaceae bacterium
GACCTGGCCGAAGCGCACAAGCGCATCGCTTTCGTGGTGGTTTCGCAACTGGCGCGAACCTTGGCCATACGGCTACGGCATGTGGATGACGAACTGACCTTGATGCAGGAAAGCTAAGGTCCACGCCGGGCTAGAGAACGAATTCCTTTTAGAAAAGGGACCCCGATGTTCAGGGGGTCCGGCCGTTAAATGACAGTTACTGCCCGCGCCACTTGATCGAGCAGCCGATGCAGGCGATCTGCTCCGCCGGGCCTTGACCGGTCGCCGCAATCTGGCGCATGGCATCGACAAGTTCGCGACGCACATCGGGTGCCGCCGGTGCAATACCGCTTGAATCGAGTCGACCACGGTATTGCAATTCCAGATCCTTGTTGAACCCGAAGAAATCCGGTGTGCATGCGGCGCCGTAACTGCGAGCAACGTTCTGGGTCGGATCGTAAAGGTAGGGGAAGGGGAAGTTGAGGCTCTTGGCCAGCTTTTGCATGTTGGCAAAAGAATCTTCCGGGTAGGCGTGCGGATCGTTACTCATGATGGCCGCAACGCCAATACCCATGGCCTGGAGTTCTACGGCGTCCCGACAAATACGGTCGATGATGGCTTTGACGTAGGGGCAGTGATTACAAATGAACATCAGTAGCAGTCCGTTGGGGCCGCGTAGCGTTTCCAGCGTTTTGTGGACGCCAAAGGTATCGGTCAGTTCGAAATCGAGTGCTTTCCAGCCAAAATTGCAGAGTGGGGCGCTGATGGCCATAACTGCGTTACTCCTATGAGCTACGATCAATGTCAGATTTACATATAATACCATTATGACTCCCCCCCGTTTTTACTCTCCCGTACCCTTGTCAGCCGATTCGCGCGTTGATTTGCCAGAGGGTGCGGCGAGGCACGCTTGCCGTGTTTTGCGTTTGCGCGAGGGCGACGAACTCGTTCTTTTTGATGGTACTGGCGGCGAGTATGCTGTCCGCATCGCAGTGATTGGGCGGGCGAGGGTGAGCGTTGATGTGCTGAAATGGCGTGCAATTGAATGTGAAGCGCCGATCAACGTGACGCTGGTGCAGGCTTTGCAGTCCGGTGAGAAAATGGATTTGACTGTTCAGAAAGCTGTCGAGTTGGGGGTCTCGCGTATCGTTCCGGTGGCTTCACGGCGCAGCGTGGTCAAGCTTGAAGGCGATCGGGCAATGCGGCGCGTGGAACATTGGCGCAACGTAGCGGTTGCGGCTTGCGAGCAGTGCGGGCGGAATCGTGTGCCCGAGGTGCTGGCCTTGGTAGGGTTGGAGCGGTGGCTGGACAAATCTGACGGCCGTAATGTGTTGCGCCTGATGTTCGCTCCTGGATCGGCGCAGACCCTGAACAGTATCTTGCCACCAGAAGCGGGAGGGCAGGTTGAGTTGCTGATCGGTGCCGAGGGGGGGCTGGCACCGGAAGAAGTGGACAAGGCAGCGCTGGCCGGCTTTGTTTCCCTTCGGCTCGGGCCGCGCATTTTGCGTACAGAAACGGCGGGCTTGGCCGCGCTGGCGGCAATTCAGTGCTTATGGGGTGACTTCAGAGAGGGAGCAGGGCATGTTTGAATCGGCAGAACTGGGGCACAAGATCGACAAGGAAACCTTCCGCGAAGAAGAACCCAAGCTGCGTGCTGCGTTGCTCGATGCGCAATTCGATTTTCGCGAGAACGGCAAGTTTCCGGTCGTCATTCTGATCAGCGGCGTTGATGGTTCCGGCAAGGGCGAAACGATCAACGTGCTCTACGAATGGATGGATCCGCGCTACCTGTCGACGCTGGCCTTCTCTACACCGACGGACGAGGAGCGGGAGCGTCCGTACATGTGGCGCTTCTGGCGGGCGCTACCGCCGAAGGGACGGATCGGCATTTTTTCCGGCTCGTGG
>JANNNT010000625.1:0-3944 GCA_031398685.1 Rhodocyclaceae bacterium
CCGCGCGCCTGGGCTTCCTCAAGCAGATTGCCGAAAGCGCGAAAGCCATAATACGTCTCGTTGAAATCGGGCTTGCGGCGTTTGATCGCTTCTTTCAACATCGACGCCCAGATCTTGCCGCTGTCGCCACGTTCTGCAACCAGCGCTTCGAAAGTGGCCACGGCCAATTCAACCGCCTCGCTCTTGCGCGCCTCAAGCTCGTCCTTGCGCCGCTTGTCTTCTTCCGGCGTGCGTTTGGCCGCAGGCTGCACGGATTTCGGGTCGCGGCGCGCGGCCGAACGCTGGATCTCGCGCACGAGGTCGTCATAGAAAATGAACTCGTCGCAATTGGCGATCAGCAGATCGGACGTGGACTGCTTGACGCCAACGCCGATCACGTATTTGGCGTTCTCGCGCAACTTGGAGACGAGCGGCGAAAAATCCGAGTCGCCGCTGACGATGACAAAGGTATTGACGTGCGACTTGGTGTAGCACAGATCGAGCGCATCAACGACCATGCGGATGTCGGCTGAATTTTTTCCTGACTGGCGAACATGCGGAATTTCGATCAGCTCGAAGTTGGCTTCGTGCATCGTCGCCTTGAAACCCTTGTAGCGATCCCAATCGCAATACGCTTTTTTGAGAACGATGCTGCCCTTGAGCAGCAGGCGTTCGAGCACCGGCTTGATGTCGAACTTTTCGTAATTGGCATCGCGCACACCGAGCGCGACGTTTTCGAAGTCGCAGAACATCGCCATGCTGACGGTATCGGGGGATGCGGCCATGAGTTTCTCCAGTGTGTTTGGTCGAGAGAGTATACAACCCTGCGATCGCCAAGCTTGGGCAATAACTACAGGATATGACGACTGCGCGGCTTAGGTCGGTGCGCCTGCGCACAGACCAGCAAGGTAGGCATCGATGATCACCGGACCAAAGTCGGCCAGCGAAAAGAGCGTGCTGTCGAGCGTCCAGTTCACCACCAAGCCGTCGGTCAAGGCGATCAATCCCACGGCGGCGCAGCGCGGGTCGACGGTAGACCGCAGATAACCGCGCTCGCGAGCCAGACGAAAACCTTCCTCAATGATCACCAGATAGCGGTTGCCGCATTCGAGATGCGTGTCACGTATCGTCGCCATCTCGCCCACGTACTCGCATTTGTGCCAAGAAATTTCCACGAGGCGAAAATAGCGCGGGTCGCAGACAACGCGGTCAATAAAATACAACGTCATCGAACGTAGCACATCAACCGGATTTCCTTCCGTGTTCGACTGCAGTTCGACGAACTTGGCTTCGAGCGGATCGAAGACCCGCTGGGCCATGGCATCGAAGAGAGCGGCCTTGTTCGAAAAATGCCAATAGACGGCGCCGCGCGTTACTCCGGCGGCGGTGGCAATCTCCGCCAGCGAGGTGTGGCTCACGCCGCGCTCCTGAAATACGAGTTCAGCCGCATCGAGAATCGCGTTGCGCGTTTCCTGGGCGACCTCTTTCGTTTTTCTGACCATGAACCTTCCTTCTTTTTTTTGTCTACAAAGAAACTTTCAACAACATTCTAGCTCAAATTTACATACATTCTCGAATGTATGTGAAGTACACCGCCATTCCAGCCGAACAACCTTGACGCCCTCCCCGAGGGCAAACCGCCCCGGAGCCCCGCCATGACGTGCCCACCCATCCTTTCGAGCCGCTTCCGCCGCCGCGCCGTGCAGGCCAGTACCCTCGCTGCATTGATGACACTCGCCGCCTGCGGCAAAGCACCCGAGGCCAGCTCCGGCGGCATGTCCGGCGGACCCGCGTCGGTGTCGGTCATCACGGCACAAGCGGAAACCTTGCCCGTCACCCTTGAGTATACGGCGCAAACACTCGGTTCGCGTGAAGTTGAGGTACGCGCCCGCGTGACCGGGCTTCTGATCAAGCGCAACTACGCCGAAGGCGGCAAGGTCAAGGCCGGACAATCGTTGTTCACCATCGATCCGGCGCCGTTCGCCAACGCGCTGGCGCGTAGCGAGGCCGACGTTGCCGCCGCCGAGGCCAGACACGCACAAGCCGCACGCGATGCCGCACGCCTGGCGCCGCTGATCGAATCGAAGGCCATCAGCCGCAAGGATTTCGATGATGCTGTTTCCGCCCAAGCGATTGCCGCCGCTGATCTGTTGGCGGCCAAGGCACGCCTGCGCGAAGCCCGCCTCAATCTCGAATGGACCCGCGTTGAATCGCCGATCGCGGGCGTCGCCAGCCGCGCGCTGAAATCGGAAGGCTCGCTGGTGTCCGGCCCGGACGTCCTGCTCACCACGGTCACGCAGTCCGATCCGATGCAGGTGATATTCGGCATCCCCGACAACGAGCGCCTGAAACTCCGCCAGGAGGCTGAAGCCAATCGCCTGCAATGGCCAAAGGACGGTCGTTTCAAGGTCACGCTCAAACTCGCCGACGGCAGCGAATACACCCAGCCCGGCTTCACCGACTTTACCGACCTGCGCGTCTCGCACGACACCGGCACCAGCGAAGCACGCGCCGAACTGCCGAACCCGGACGGCCTGCTGCAACCCGGCCAGTTCGTACGTGTACAGCTCTCCGGCGCCACCCGCGCCGGCGCCTTCCGCGTTCCGCAGCGTGCCGTTCTGGAAGGACCGCAGGGCAAATTCGTCTATGTTATCGGCAAGGAGAACAAGGCTGAAGTACGCCCGGTTGACGCTGGCGAATGGAACGGCGGCGACGTTGTTGTCACCAAAGGGTTGACCGCCGGCGAGCAAGTCATCGTCGACGGCGTGCTCAAGCTTGGTCCCGGCGCCCCGGTGCAGGTCGCCACGGCGCCAGCCGCTCCGGGCAGCGCGCCAGCCGCTCCGGCCAACGCCCCGGCAGCCCCGGCGAACGACGCCAAAAAGGGAGGCTGAGCCATGTTCTCCCGCTTCTTCATCGACCGGCCGATTTTCGCCATGGTGATCTCGATTTTCATCGTGATTGCCGGGCTGGCGGCCATGCGCAGCCTGCCCATCGCGCAATACCCGGAAATCGCGCCGCCGCAGGTGCTGGTGGCGGCGGTCTATCCCGGCGCCTCGGCCGAGGTGCTTGAAAAAACCGTCGCCGCGCCGCTCGAAACGCAGATCAACGGCGTTGAAGGCATGCTCTACATGAACTCCACTTCGGCCTCCAACGGCCGCGTGGAAATCAACATCACCTTCGAGATCGGCACCGACATCGACCAGGCGGTGATCAGCGTCAACAATCGCGTCAAACAGGCCGAGGCACGCCTGCCGCAGGAAGTCCGCCGGCAGGGCATCCAGGTCGAGAAAGCGTCATCCTCCTTCCTGCAGGTGCTCGCCTTCACCTCGCCCGACGGCCGCTACGACGACCTGTTCACCAGCAACTACGTGACGCTGAACGTACTCGACGTCCTGAAGCGGGTGCCCGGAACGACCAACGTGCAGATCTTCGGCGCCAAGGATTATGCCATGCGCGTTTGGCTCAAACCCGACCGCCTGGCGCAATTGAAGCTCGCAACCTCCGATATCGTTCGCGCGATCAACGAGCAGAACGCCCAGTATGCGGTCGGCCGCATCGGCCAGCCGCCCACCGTGAGCGGTCAGGAAATGGCGCTGACGGTGAACACCAAAGGCCGCCTCGCCGATGTCGCTGATTTCGAGAAGATCGTCGTGCGCGCCGGCCCGGACGGCTCCCTGCTGCGCCTGAAGGACGTTGCCCGCGTTGAACTCGGGTCGAAGGATTACGACTTCATCGGCCGCAGTAACGGCCAGCCGGCCACCCTGATCGGCATCTTCCTCAAGCCCGGCGCCAACGCCCTGGACACCGCGAAGGAAGTCAAAAAGACGCTCAAGGAACTGTCCACCCGCTTCCCCGACGGTCTGACTTACACCGTCCCCTACGACACCACCGACTTCGTGCAGGTCTCGATTCGCGAAGTGCTCATCACGCTGGGCGAAGCCATGCTGCTGGTTTTTCTCGTGGTC
>JANNNT010000700.1:0-2617 GCA_031398685.1 Rhodocyclaceae bacterium
CTCCACCGAGCTGGCTGGGGCTGTCGCCGCTGGGCTTCAAACTGACCGCGCTGATCGGTTTGGTCGGCGGCATTGGCTACGCCTGCCTGGCCTACAGCGGTTTTTATTTTGCGCCGGCCGCGCATGCCTCGGTGCTGCTGCCCGGCACCCTGCCGCTGAGCACCACGCTGATGGCGGTGCTGATCCTGAAAGACCGCGTCACGCCGGTGCGCGCCATCGGCCTGGGCCTGATTTTTTCCGGCGATGTGCTGGTCGGCGGCGCCAGTCTGATACGCGCCTGGCTGGAGCCCGGCAGCGAAGTCTGGAAAGGCGACCTGCTGTTTCTGAGCGCGTCCACCTGCTGGGCCGTGTATTCGGTGCTGGTGCGCAAACATGCGCTGCAGGCGGTACAGGCAACCATTGCGATCAGCGTGTTTGCCTTTGTCGCCTATGTGCCGGTTTACGGCTTGCTGGTGCTCAGCGGCGCGCTGGTGACGCAACTGGCCAGCGCGCCCTGGGGCGAAATTGTTTTCCAGCTCATCTTTCAGGGCATGGGTTCGGTGGTGATCTCGGGCATCACTTTCACCAAGATGGTCCAGCATTTCGGGCCGGTTCGCTCCACCATGATCACCGCCGTGGTGCCCGGCCTGTCGGCCCTCGGCGCGGTGATTTTCCTCGGCGAGCCCTTGCACTGGAACTTGCTGGCCGGGCTGGCGCTGGTGACGGTGGGCATTGTGTTCGGCGTGCGGGTGCAGGCGCAGCGCGCTGCCACACCGGCATCCACTCCTGATTTGATAGCTGCTGACGCCCGTCCCACAAAGGCCGAGGCCTGATTTTCTACTTGACTTTCCCGGCTGGCCTTAAAGAACAATCAACGACCAAAACGGCAATTTTGTGTTCGTAGCCAGCCGGCACGGTTCGCTGCAGTCTTTCTTGCAACTCGGTGGCAGTCTTGGGTTTCGTTCCACCGTCGCCCGCCACGGGTTGCCCCGTTCCACCAAACCAGAACACAAGAAAAATGCCGTAGCCGTCCGATACCAGTTCCCGCGTATATCTGGCAATCAACTGGTTGGAAATGGCGCTCCACAAGCCCCTGTGCATCTCGCGTTTGATTTCGATAGGGATGTGATAGCCCTGTGATGAAACCTTGATATCTGCGCGTTTTTCGTCGGCGTAGCGGCCTTCCGGTTCTGCGCTGACCGACAACAGGGAAAGACGCGGCCGGAGTGCAAACTACAGGTTGTCACGGCATTCGTCTTCCAGCTTGGACTTGTCGCCAGCCCAATATTGACGGTATCCATTGGTGTTGCCGTTCCGGATTTCGTGCGCGAGCTGTTGCAGGTGATGAAGCGTCAGTGCCCACAAGTCGGCGGCGTTTGCGGGCGTCAGGTTGGCCAATGTGGAAGAGACCTTTGCCACCGATGCGGGTTGGAACGACGCTTTCCGTCTGGTCAACCTTTGGTCAAACATTGCGCGGCGCAGGGAGTCTTCCCATTGCTTCAGGGTTTTATGCAGCAGCAGCGCGGCAAGGGCCTGCATGGCGTCGTCATCATGATTGCCGGCGAGCATTGAGATAAGCCCCTCCACGTACCGGCCCAACTCCATGGCGGGCGATACCCAACCAGATTGGTTTGGCCATCGGGGGGTGCATCGCGGTCCGAGGATTTCAATCAAAAACTCAAGTGCCGCCACAGGCAGCGCGATTCTTGAGCCCTCCCTTTCTCGTTGTTCATGTACAAGCTCAATCAGATGACTGATTCGGGCTTGGGTATGGGCGATGTATTGTCTGGCGGCATTGAGGTAGAGGTCGGGCTCCACTTGCAAACCTGCCGTGAACCAGTAAACACGTTGTGTAACATCGCCTGGCTTGCTCCCAAGTTTGTCAGCGATGATTTCCAGTTGGACGGGTTTGTCCAGACTGGTCATGAGCGAGACGATCAGCAAGCGCAGGCTTTGCAATTGCTTCTTGTGGGCCTTGCTGGGAAAGCTTTTGAGAAGCGCCGGGGTAATGAGCTTCGCAATTTCTGCATAGTCAGCGTCATGCGCAAGTGCATACAGACCATCGGCATGTTCCTTTTTGACCGTAATTTGTGCGCTGATCAACGGGCCCATGACGCGGGCCACAATCTGGGCTCGTGTTGCAATTAGGCGTTTGAACCATTCTGGTGGCATGTCGTAGTTATTGGTCAGGCGAAACGCAACCATCGTCTCAAGGACTGGCTCAGACAGCTCTAGGGCAGTGGTTGTGTTCTCTGCCCAGCGCAACTCCATAGCCGCAAGACAAGGCGTGGCCAAGTTGTAACGGCGGCCTTGCGCATTGAGTTCAACAATATCGTTGGCGGTTGGCACGTCTTTGCGAAATGGGCATTCGCGCAATCCGTGTAGAGCCAACTTCACCCATTCCTGGTTTTGATTCAACAGCTCCAGCAGTCGAGCATGTGGAGTTGTTTCATTGGAATGGTGGAATAAATTGAGATATGCATTGCTGATTTCAATCAAGGCTCCCAAGTCCGCAGGCCCTTCGAGAAAACCTTGAAGAGTTCGTTGGAAAAAAGCGAGCTGAAGGCACTGGTAGTTCAGAAGACGACAGCGAGAATCTTTTTACGACGCGTCTTCTTCTCTTGCTTGAAAGCACTCC
>JANNNT010000720.1:0-4451 GCA_031398685.1 Rhodocyclaceae bacterium
GCGACAATGACATCGCAGCGCTCGCGGGCATAGAGCGCGGCACCGGCCATCACTTCGTAATCTTTCGGATTGGGGGTCAATGCATGAAAAACCACCGATTCGATGCCGGCGTCAGTGAGGTCGGCCTGAACGTCCTTGAGCCAGCCCGCGGCAATCACACCGGGATCGCTGACCACCAGCACGCGCCGCGCCATCAGGTGCCGAGCGTAGTACGCCACACGCCGCCGGGAACCCACGCCGAAGATGAATTCCGGCGCGACGAACTTGCGCATTTCGTACAGTGCCATTTTTCCCTCCACGAGAGTTAGCGAGCCGCCGCCGATTATTGACTCTTCGCCACGAGCACCCATTTTCGAATTCGATATTACTCTGGTCTGCTACCGATGTCAGGCAACGCAATGGCTTCTGCGCCAGCGTGCGGTCGCAAAATAGTACTAAAAAAACAGACGGATGATGGAAATGGCGGTCATCCCGAAAAGCCCTTTCGCTGGCTGGTTATCGGGATGACCGCCATCTCCATCATCCGTTTGTTTTTCTAGTACTATTTTTCGCCCACACGCTTGCGCAAAAGCCATTGCGCCGCCTGACATCGGTAGCAGACCAGAGTAATATCGAATGCAAAAACGAGTGCTCGTGGTGAAGAGTCAATAATCGGCGGCGGCTCGCCAACTCTCGTGGAGGGGAAATGGCACTGTACGAAATGCGCAAGTTCGTCGCGCCGGAATTCATCTTCGGCGTGGGTTCCCGGCGGCGTGTGGCGTACTACGCCCGGCACCTGATGGCGCGGCGCGTGCTGGTGGTCAGCGATCCCGGTGTGATTGCCGCGGGCTGGCTCAAGGACGTTCAGGCCGACCTCACTGACGCCGGCATCGAATCGGTGGTTTTTCATGCATTGACCCCCAATCCGAAGGATTACGAAGTGATGGCCGGTGCCGCACTCTATGCCCGCGAGCGCTGCGATGTCATTGTCGCTGTCGGCGGCGGCAGTGCGATCGACTGTGCCAAAGGAATTGGCATCGTGCATGCCAACGGCTGCAACATTCTCGCTTTCGAGGGGGTGGATCAGGTTGAAGTGCCGGGGCCGCCCCTGATCGGTATTCCGACGACGGCGGGAACGGCCGCCGATATCTCGCAGTTCTGCATCATCGTTAATTCCGCTGGACGCTACAAGATGGCGATCATCAGCAAAACCGTAGTTCCGGATGTGGCTCTGGTTGACCCGGAAACGACCTTGACCATGGATCCCTACCTCACCGCCTGTACGGGTATTGATGCCCTGACGCACGCCATCGAGGCTTATGTATCCACGGCCAGTTCGCCGGTGGTCGACGTGCATGCACTGGCCGCCATCACCCTGGTCTGCAACAACATCGAGAAAGCCGTCACCGATCCCGGCTGCCTGGCGGCCCGGGAGAACATGCTGCTCGGCAGCCTGCAGGCCGGACTCGCGTTCTCGAATGCCAGTCTCGGCGCCGTGCACGCTCTGGCGCATTCGATCGGGGGTTACCTCGACCTGCCTCACGGTGTGTGCAATGCGCTACTGCTTGAACACGTGGTGCGCTTCAATATCGAGGCCGCACCAGAGCGTTATCGGCAGATCGGTGAGGCGATGGGTATCGATCTGCGCGGGATGACGGAGCGGGAGCGCGCCAAGCGGATTACCGAGGCACTGAGCGCTTTGCGCAATCGGGTGGGCATTGTCGACAGCCTCGCTGCTCATGGTGTGCGCGCGGTCGACATTCCCGAACTGACCCTTCATGCGCTCGATGATGCCTGTCTCGTCACCAACCCCAGGCGTGCCAATAGTGCCGACATCCAGGCCATCTATGGCGATGCCCTTTGACCCCGATAGCTGGGAAGCACGCAAGGATCGCATCATCGGTCTCGGTGAGCGCTCGTTTCACAAAAGCTATTATCCCCAGTTGCGGCAAAACCTTGATCGGCTTGAGCGCTTCCGCACGCTGCTGGACCGTATTTCCGACTTCGTGATTCTCGTCGCCTTGCCCGAGGGCACGGTCGCTGACGCCAACGCGGCGCTGGGCCAACTTTTCGGTGAAAACGTCGAGACCTTGATCGGGCGCCCGTTCGCGTCCCTTGGCCTGGCCGACGCCGCAACCGTGCTCGATGTGCTACGCCGGGAGATGATCGCCCGCGTTGACGGCCGCGAAATGGTCACCCATACCCTGATCAATGAATTCGGCCCGGAAGGCGCCACAATCTGGCTGGAGCTTACCTATCGTGTCGCCCGGGTTGACGAAGGCTGCTTTGGCGCCCTGGTCGGCCGCGACATCACGGAGCGCAAGCAGGCCGAGGATAAAGCCAATTTTCTTGCCCACTACGATGCCCTGACCCGGCTGCCGAACCATCTGCTGCTCCGGGACCGGCTAAACCAGGCCATCGTCTTCGCCGATCGCGGCACGATGAAGCTGGCGTTGATGGTCGTCGATCTCGACCGCTTTAAGACCATCAACGATTCACTTGGGCGTAGTGTCGGCGACCGCTTGCTGGTCGAAGTGGCAAAACGGCTGAGCGCGTGTGCGCGTGATACCGATACCGTCTGCCGGCAGGGGGGTGACGAGTTCCTGATCCTGCTGCCCAACCTGGCCGATTCGGAAGCCAGCGTCACCTTCCTTGGCGCCCTGATGAACAACCTGCTCGATCCGTTCCACATTGACGGCAAGGAGCTGGCGATGTCGGTGTCCGTCGGCATCGCGCTTTACCCCGACGACGGCACCGATTTCGAAAGCCTGCAGAAAAAGGCAGAGATGGCGATGTACCGCGCCAAGGACGCCGGGCGCAATACCTATCGCTTCTTCAACGAAGAGATGAATGACGAGGCGGTCGAGCGGCTGGCCATGAATGTTGGCTTGCGGCGCGGCCTTGAGCTCGGACAATTCGCGCTCTGCTACCAGCCCCAGTTCGAAATCGCCAGCGGTACGCTGATCGGGGCCGAGGCGCTGCTCCGCTGGAATCATCCTGAGTTGGGTCTGGTTCTTCCCGGCCGTTTCATTTCGGTGGCCGAAGAAAGCGGCCTGATTGTCCCGCTCGGCGATTGGGTTTTGCGCGAGGCCTGTCGCGAAGCGGCGCGATGGCAGCAGCCCGGAATGCTCGAACTCGTGGTGGCGGTTAACCTGTCGGCGCTGCAATTCAAACGCGGCGACATCGAGCAGTCGGTCACCCAGGCCCTTGAAGAGTCGGGGCTCGATCCGGGCCGGCTTGAGCTCGAACTGACCGAGTCGATCCTCATCGGCGACACCGAAAACGTACTGGCTACCGTCAAGCGCCTCAAGCTGATGGGGGTCAAATTGTCGATCGACGACTTCGGTACCGGTTACTCAAGCCTGTCCTATCTCAAGCGCTTCGAGGTCGACAAACTCAAGATCGATCAGTCGTTCATCCGCGATCTAGCCACCGATTCGGAAGACGCCGCGATCGTTCGCGCCGTCATCCAGATGGCGCGCAGTCTCGGCCTGCGGACGATTGCCGAAGGCGTCGAAAGCAAACAGGTGCTTGATCACTTGCGTATTTACCACTGCGACGAGGCGCAAGGCTATTTCCAAGGCCGACCGATGCCGGCAGACGCATTCATGGCGTATATGGTTTCACGCTTCGCAGGTAGTGCGGCAACATAAGAAGCGCGACAGCTTTCAACAGCACGTTCCGACACGGTCAGGAAAAGTTATGCAGGAATTCATGCAGGAATTTCTCAAGATCCTGCTGGCCTCAGGCCAAAAGGGTTTCGAACTCGCCTTCTTCATCCTGATGCCGATCATGGTTTTCATGATGGCCGTGATGCGGGTGCTCGACCAGAAAGGCGTGCTGCGCTGGGTGGCCGTCTATACGGCCCCGGTGCTGCTGCTTTTTGGCATACCCGGCCTGGGCGTCTTTGCCATCGTGCAGATCCTGTTTGTCAGCTTCGCCGCTCCGGTGTCGACCTTTCGCATCATGGACCAGGACGAGGGTATTTCCGACCGCAAGATTGCCGCCGGCTTTGCCGCCATCCTCTGCATGTCGCAAGCCAACGCCACCCTGCCGCTGTCGGCTTTCGGCCTCAATCTGCCGGTAACGCTGGCCACCTCAGTGATTGGCGGCCTGGTTGCCGCATTTCTTACTTACCGGGTCTTTGCTCGGCACCTGCCTGACAGTCTTGAGAAACCGGCCGCTGAAGAGATCAAAAAAGAGGCCAAGAAACAGAACCTGATCCAGATGATCATGAGCGGTGGCGAGGAAGGCTTTCAACTCGTGCTCAAGGCCGTGCCGCTGCTGGTGCTGGCCGTGCTGCTGGTCAATGTGCTGAAGGCCGTCGGCGCGATCAGTTTCATGGAAAGCCTGTGCGGTCCGGTGCTTTCGCTGGTCGGCATTTCAGCGTCGTCCATACTGGCGATTATCACCAAATACATCGCTGGCGGAACCGCCATGATGGGGGCAACCATCCCGATGCTGCAGGAGCA
>JANNNT010000004.1:0-3496 GCA_031398685.1 Rhodocyclaceae bacterium
AATTGCCAACGCCGTGACGCTCTTCCTGGGCCTGGCCATCGGTTCGACGATGGTCGGATCCGAGTTTCTGAAGACCAGTACGCTGTTCATTCTGGTGCTGGGCATCATTGCTTTCGCCGTCGATGCGGCCGCTGGCGTGCTGTTCGCCAAGATCCTCAACTGGTTGAGCGGGGGCAAAGTGAATCCGATGATCGGTGCGGCGGGGATCAGTGCCTTCCCGATGGCCGCGCGCGTGGTCCAGCGGGTGGCCCAGGAGGAGGATTTCGAAAACTTCCTGCTCATGCACGCCATGGGGGCCAATGCCGCCGGGCAGGTGGCCAGCGTGGTTGCCGGCGGCGTCCTGCTGGCGCTTATGGGGGCCGGCGGTTAAGTCAAGAATCACGAAATCCAAGGGGAGCAGGAATGCTCCCCTTTTGCTTTGGGACGTACGGGGGTGATCTTCAGGTCGCCTTAATGAAAGAATCATCGCGACGCCCCGTACAATTGCCTGTTGAGTTAGGGTCAATGCTTTGACTTCGTTGCAAAACAGAGAGAGAACAGGCTTTCCCGATCCGAAGATAACGAAATTTTAGTAAGATTCCTTTTAGTAAGATTCCTTACGGTGAAAACCGAACGTTTTTAGTTGCTCATCAAATATTGCCAAGGTTGGCGTTTGCGTTTCAACGGTCAACCTCATGACCTATCCAGTTCAAGGCCGCTAGCCCACATGGCATCCGTTCCTGCAGTGAAAGCGCCAAAACCGCTCAAACTTTCGCCATTGAAGTGGTCAAGCTGGTATCTGACAGCGCTCAAACTGGCCGTCGGATTGCTGATTGTTCTACTCATCGTTTTGTTCTGGCTGCTGCGACAGAACGAAGCGGAGGAACAGCGTTCAACACTTATTGCCGATGTGCTCTGGTTGGAACAGAGTATCAATTTCCATCTCGAAGCCAACGCGGAGCAACTCCAGCAACTGGCCAATGACCTGGCGAAGGAACAAAACAGGAGCGCGCTATTCGAGGTGCGTAGCCAAAACCTGCTGAATAACAATCCCGACCTGCAACAGTTGATCTGGCTCGATGCGTCCGCGCAGGTTATTTCCTTGCTGCCCACCCAGAAACTTCCTCGCCTCGGGTTTAACGGCCTGGGTGACGAAATCCAGGCGCGGTCCATTGAAATGGCCAGCAAATTGGGGAAAACCGTATACACCGACGCTTATCGCGCAGCGGACGCGAACCAGATCGAAGTGTATTCACCCCTCTTTGAGAACGGACAATACCGAGGCGCACTGGTCAGCGTTTATTCGCTCAATTCGCTGCTAAAAAACATGGTTCCGTGGTGGTTCGCCGAGAAATATCAAGTCCGCATTCTTGATGGCAATGGCAACGCCCTGGCGAGCAAATCCAGAATCAGCAATGCTGCAACAACGACCAGCTATGTCATCCCCTTCGATCCACCCGGTTTTGGCATGGCATTCCAGGTCGCCTCGTATCGCAGCAGCGTAAACCTCGCGCAGACAATGATTTCGGCACTGATCATCTCGCTCGCGGGTGCTGTGCTCTTAAGTTTGTGGATCATGCGCGGGCATATTCAGCGCCGCGTTGCCGCCGAGCAGGCCTTGCGTTCCGAACACGCCTTCCGCAAAGCCATGGAGGACTCTCTGACCGTTGGTATGCGCGCACGAGACCTGGAAGGCCGCATTACCTATGCCAATCCTGCGTTCTGTCAAATGGTCGGTTTCAGCATCGACGAGTTGATGAACGCCAGGCCGCCCATGCCCTATTGGCCCCCCGAGGAGAGGGAAAGAGCCCAGGCGTTCCACGACGCTGTTATGGCCGGGCGAGCGCCGCGAGAAGGCGTCGAGTTCCGTTTCGTACGCAAGGACGGCAGGCCATTCGATGCGCTGATCTACGAAGCTCCGCTGATCGATGCAGACGGCCAGCACACCGGCTGGATGGCCTCGATCGTCGATGTCACGGCCCGAAAATACACCGAAGAACTCGCGCGGCAGCAGCAGGAAAAACTGCAATTCAGCTCACGCCTGATCACGATGGGCGAAATGGCATCGTCTCTGGCGCACGAACTGAACCAGCCGCTCGCCGCCATAACCAGCTATAACACCGGCTGCCTAAACAAGCTTGACTCCGGTCAGTTCACTGCGAGCGAACTCAGGGAAGCCCATGTGAAACTGGGCGTGCAGGCGCAGCGTGCGGGGCGCATCGTTCGGCGAGTTCACGATTTTGTGCGCAAGAGCGAACCCATACTTGCCCCCTGCGATCTCGCCGCGATCATTGACGACAGCATCGGTTTCATCGAGTCCGCCGCCAAGCTGCTCAACATCCGCATAACGCGGGAGATTCAGGGCAACCGTCCAAATTTGATCGCAGATCAAGCCATGCTCGTACAAGTTCTGCTCAATCTCATGCGCAATGGCATCGAGGCCATGAGCAACGCCGTGCCGGAAAATCGTCGTTTGACGATCAAGCTCAACCAGATTGTCGACCAGATGCAGATCCGTGTCATCGATCGTGGCACCGGGATTTCGGCGGACCTCCAGGAGAAACTATTCACGCCGTTTTTCTCGACGAAGGCCGATGGAATGGGCATCGGACTCAACATCTGCCGGTCGATCATCGAGTTTCATCACGGCCGCCTGTGGGTTGAAGACAACCCGGATGGCGGCACCGTTTTCATCATCACTCTCCCGATTACCTCGCCATGACACAACACGCTTTCATCGTCGATGACGACGAGGCCATTCGCGACTCGCTCAGCTGGCTGTTGCAGTCGCGCGGCATTCCCAGCTTCACCTACCCCTCGGCCGAATCATTTCTTGAGGCCTGGAATCCAGCACTGACCGGTTGCATCCTGCTCGATATCCGCATGGAAAACATGAGTGGAACCAAGCTGTTCGAGCGATTGCTCGAACAAGGCTGCCGCTTGCCGGTCATCTTTCTGACCGGCCATGGCGATGTGCCGATGGCGGTGTCCACCCTCAAAAACGGCGCCTTCGACTTCGTGGAAAAGCCCTGCAACGACAACCAACTGGTTGATCGCGTCGTCGAAGCACTCAAACTGGATGAAACGCGGCGAGTGGCCAGCCTATCGGCAGATTCGATCAATTTCAGGCTCAGCCAGCTCACCACCCGGGAGCATCAGGTCATGGAACGGGTTCTCGCCGGCAAGATGAACAAGATCATTGCTGACGAATTACAGATCAGCATGCGAACCGTCGAAGTTCATCGCTCCAGTCTCTTTGACAAAATGGGCGTACGAACGGCTGTCGAACTGGCGCAAAAACTCGCAGCAAGTTCAGGAAAAAAAGAATAGGCGATTGAACCGACGATTCGATCACCAATTCAACCGCACAACCCAAAGACTTCCGGGCTTCCATTTCCCGATCAGTGCTTCAGTTTCACCTCGCAAACGCCTGAAAGAATCCATACCGAATCCATGCCGAACGAATTTACGCACTGCGGATGGTGCTGTGCTCGCGCTTTTCGCCGAACACGGCCGA
>JANNNT010000029.1:0-6211 GCA_031398685.1 Rhodocyclaceae bacterium
ATCGGTAATAATCAAAGCCATGACTTCATTTCCTTCAGGTCATTAAAATTTTTCGGCGACTTTTTTCGCCAGCCGCTCACGAATCGTCGGCTGCACGAACTTGCTTACATCGCCACCCAAAATGGCAATTTCGCGAACCATCGTTGCCGAAATAAACATGTACTGCTCACTCGGTGTCAGGAACACGGTTTCGACTTCGGGGAACAGGTTTCTGTTCATTCCCGCCATCTGAAATTCATACTCGAAATCGGATGCCGCCCGCAGACCACGCAAAATCACCTTGGCCCCGCGTTCATGCAGAAAATCCATAAGCAGCCCTTCGAAGCTGCAGATCTCCGCATTCGGATACGGTGCAAGCACTTCTTTTGCCATTTCGACACGATCTTCCAGTGAGAAGAAAGGTTGTTTTGACAGGCTGGCCGCAATCGCGACGATCACATGATCGAAAAGATTGACGGATCGCCGGACAAGATCTTCATGCCCTCGCGTCAATGGGTCAAAAGTGCCGGCGTAGATCGCTACCCGCTTATTCAGGCCCATCGGGGTCACCCTTTCGCATCAAATGATAAAAAACCTGCCCGGCCCGACCGCTACGCACCGTATGCCAGTCGCCACAGGAATCCAGCGCGCGTTCGGCCTCTATGTAAAGCGCGCCATCATCAACCACAAGCTCCGGCAGGATGGGTGTCAGGCGATCGATCCAGCCCTGTTTGTAAGGCGGATCAAGAAACAGCACATCAAAACGCGAACCACTTGCACGCAGCGCGGAGGCGAATTTTACCGCATCCGCGCGAACAATCTGTAAACGCTCTGCTGCACCCAGCAAACGGGCGTTGGCGTCCAGCGCCGCCAGCACCTTGGGCGAATGCTCGACCATCACCACTTTGGCCGCCCCACGCGAGGCCGCCTCAAAGCCCAGCGCTCCGCTACCGGCGAAGAGGTCAAGACAGGACAAGCCCGTCAGATCCTGCCCGAGCCAGTTGAACAAAGTCTCGCGAACCCGATCCGGCGTCGGCCGCAAACCCTCCGAATCCGGAAAAGTCAGAACCCGCTGCCGCCACTTGCCACCGATGATGCGTACTGTGTTCATTTTGGTTTCTAAATTCAAAATGCGAATCTAACCACGGCGAGCACGGCGGACACAGCGAAAAACCGAACCAAACCAAGAAGAAATCTCATTTTGCAGAGGAGTGGATGTTAGAAAGCTTATCGCTGTGTCCGCCGTGCTCGCCGAGGTTAGTTGTTTTCCAGCCCGCCAACTACCACGGTCAACATATTATCCAGCTTCACGTGGCGCGCAAACGCCGCCCTGATTTCGGCCGCCGTGACTCTCTCGACATTCTCGGCATAACGATCGAGATAGTCGAGCGGCAGGCCATAAAAACCAATGACCGACACGTTATCAAGAATCTTGCGATTGCTGTCGAGGCGCAAGGGAAAACTGCCCACCAGATTCTGTTTCGCCGCCTGCAACTCGGCCTCGCTCGGCCCCTCGGCGATGAAGGCGGCCAGCACATCACGCGCCACTTTCAAAGCGTCGTTGGCCTGGGCTTTTTTCGTCTGCAAGCCGATCTGGAAAGGCCCGGTCTGCGCCAGCGGCAGAAAGTAGCTGTGCACGCTGTAGGCAAAACCGCGTTTCTCGCGAACTTCCTTCATCAGCCGCGAAACAAAACCGCCACCGCCGAGAGAATAGTTGCCAACGACCAGGGGAAAGAAATCAGGATCGCCGCGCTTCAGCGCCGGCATCCCCATCATCAGATGCGCCTGCGCCGCCGGGTGGGCGATACGCTGCTCGGTGGCAACCGGCAATTGCGGCATCTCCAGCGTGGCCACGGCACTACTCGACGACAAGCCTGAGGTCAGCTCTTGTGCCAGTATTTCAGCCTGCGCCCGCGAGAGGTCACCGACCATCGCCATCGTCGCCCGCTGCGCGGTGTAGTTGTTGCGGTAGAACGCCACCAAGTCGGCACGCACAAGTGCGTTAACCGACTCCGGCGTTGCCTGCCGCCCGTAGGCGTGCGCCGGGTACATGGCGGCCCACAACGCGTTGCTGGCAATCGCATCGGGGCGCGTCAATTCCTCTTTGAGACCGGCCACGGTGCGCGCCTTTTCGCGCTCGAGAACGTCGGCCGGGAACTGCGGGCTGGTCAGCACGGCACGCAATACATCGAGAGCCGGAACACGTTTGTCGGCCGCCGACAGCGTGCGCAAACTGACCGAAGCCCGATCCATATCCGCGTCACCGGAGAGCTGCGCGCCCAAATCGCCCAAGCGGTTGGAGAGCAGTGTCTCATCCATCCCCCGCACGCCCATATCGAGCAGCGCCTGGGTCAGCGAAGCAAGACCGGCCTTGCCTTGCGGGTCGTACGCTGTTCCGGCCGCAAAATCCACCTGCACGTCGAGAATCGGCAAGCTGTGGTTTTCAACAAAGAAGACGCGTGCTCCGGAAGGCGCGATCCAATGCTCTATTTTCGGGCCGGCTGCGGCCATCTGAGCAGACAAAGCGAGGCACAGCGGGCAAAGCAATTGAGCGAGTTTCATCGGCAATGATCTTAATGACGGGGCGTGGCGGAAGGCACGCGCAGCGACAGTGGAAGGGGTTGCGGGTCGAGTTCGGCGACCGTCAGTTGCTCATCACGGAAATAGTTTTGCGCCACCGCCCTGACCTGATCGGCGCTCACGGCCTGCAGCTTTTCGATCATGCGCGCGTCCTGCCGATAGGAAAGACCGACCGCCTCAAGCTGGCCGATTTCCATGGCCTGCGCGAACATTGAATCGAGTTTGAAAATCTGGCCCGCCACCCGTTGTGCCTTGGCACGAGACAGTTCGTCGGCCGCCACGCCGTCCCTGGCAATCCGCGCGATCTCGGCACGAAAACCCGCTTCAAGGTCAGCCCGCGTTTTGCCTTCGCTCGGCGAGCCCAAGAGGTAGAACATGCCGGGGCCACGTGCGGTTGAATCGTAGCCGGTCCCCGCCGAAATGGCCAGGCGCTGTTCGCGGATCAGATTCCGGGAAAAGCGCGCTGCATCATGTCCGTCGAGAATGGCCGAGAGCATTTCAAGCGCGTAGGGATCGGCATCCTTCTCGACGTCGCGAATCACCGGCACCTTGTAAGCCATCACGACCACCGGCAATTCAGCCGGTGCCTTGACCGTCAGGCGGCGAATTCCCGTCTGCTCCGGCTCGATCTGCGGCTTGCGCTTCGGCAGTGCACGCGGCGCCAGCGGACCGTAATACTGCTCGGCCAGTTTGAACACCTCGTTGTGATCGACATCGCCGACAACCACGACGTAGGCATTATTCGGCACATACCAGCGTTCGTACCAGTCGCGCGCGTCCTGCACCGTCATGTTTTCCAGATCGTTCATCCAGCCGATGATCGGCACCCGGTAAGGATGCGCCTGCAGAGCAACGGCGCCCATCTGCTCGAAAAGCAGCGACTGCGGTTCATCGTCGGTACGCGCCCGGCGCTCTTCCATGACCACCTTGATCTCCTGTTCGAATTCCTTGGGATCGAGGTTCAGATGGCGCATGCGATCCGCTTCGAGCTGCATCATCTGCGCCAGCTTCTGCTTCGGCACCTGCTGGAAGTAGGCCGTGTAATCCTTGCCGGTAAACGCGTTGTCGCGCCCGCCTGCGGCCGCCACCAGGCGGCTGAACTCGCCGGCCCCGGTACTCGGCGTGCCTTTGAACATCATGTGTTCAAGCAGATGCGCAACACCCGTCGTGCCGCTGGTTTCATCCATGCCGCCGGCGCGGTACCAGACCATATGCGCGGCCGTCTGGGCCCGGCGGTCTTCCTTGACGATGATGCGCAGGCCATTGCCCAGCTGATGTTCGAAAGGATTGGCCAATCCGGGCATTGGCGCGGCCAGTATCACTAACACGAGAGCCAGCCGGGTGATTCGTTCAGAGCAAAGCATGGGGAGGGGTGGCTTCTGTTAAAATTTGCGTTGCAGGTCATTCGCGACGGAATCTTACCATCGCCGCAAACCCCGAACCCCTTAGAGACAAGTTGCCCCCATGTTTGGTTTCCTCAAGAAGTCCGCGGCTACGCAAAGTGCCGCACCCGACAGCACCCCGCCTCACTCTCCACCTGAACTCCCCTGGCGTGAGCGCCTTAAGGCCGGCCTCGCCCGCACCCGCGCGCAATTCGGCGGAAGGCTGAAATCGATTTTCTCGCGCGGCAAGGTCGATGACGAACTGCTCGAAGAACTGGAAACCCTGCTGCTGACCAGCGATGTCGGCATGGACGCCACGCAGCACCTGCTCGGCGAACTCAGGGACCGTGCCAAACGCGACAAGATCGACACCCCGGAAGGCATCCAGAAAGCGCTTTCCGACGCCATGCACGAACTTCTTTTGCCGCTCGAACAGCCGCTCGACATTACCGCGCACCGCCCCTTCATCATCATGATCGCCGGTGTCAACGGTGCCGGCAAGACGACGTCGATCGGCAAGCTGGCCAAGCACTTTCAGGCACAGGGCCTGTCCGTCCTGCTGGCCGCTGGCGACACCTTCCGTGCCGCCGCGCGCGAGCAACTGCAAACCTGGGGCGAGCGCAACAATGTGACCGTCATTGCGCAGGAATCCGGCGACCCGGCGGCCGTTATTTTCGACGCCATGTCGGCGGCCAAGGCGCGCGGCATCGATATCGTGCTGGCTGATACGGCCGGCCGACTACCGACCCAGTTGCACCTGATGCAAGAAATCGCCAAGGTGCGTCGCGTCATCCAGAAAGCCGATCCGACCGCCCCGCATGAAACCCTGCTCGTTCTCGACGCCAATTTCGGGCAGAACGCGCTGCAGCAGGTCAAAGCCTTCGACACGGCGATTTCGATTACCGGCCTGGTCGTCACCAAACTCGACGGCACCGCCAAGGGAGGCGTGGTTGCGGCGATAGCGCGCCAGTGTCCAAAGCCGATCCGCTTCATCGGCGTCGGTGAAGGCATCGACGATCTGCGGCCCTTCGTTGCCCGCGACTTCGTTGATGCGCTGTTTGAATGAGCTATAAATGATTTCCTTCAGCGCTGTCACCAAACGCTACCCCGAGGGACTTGAAGCGCTTAAGGATGTGAGTTTCGAGATCGCGGCCGGCGAGATGGTCTTCATCACCGGGCACTCGGGCGCCGGAAAGTCGACCCTGTTTCGCCTGCTGGCCGCCATCGAGCGCCCGACCTCGGGCAGCATTGTGGTCAATGGGCAAAACCTCGCGGCCCTGCGCAAAAGTGCCATTCCTTACCTGCGCCGCAACTTCGGCCTGATTTTCCAGGATCAGAAGTTGCTCTTCGACCGCAGCGTGCTGGCCAACGTTCTGCTGCCCCTGGCCATTGTCGGCCTGCCCGCCAGGGAGGCCATCCGCCGGGCACGCGCCGCGCTCGACAAGGTTGGCTTGCTTAACCGCGAAAAGACGAACCCAATTGCTCTTTCGGGCGGCGAGCAGCAACGGCTGGCCATCGCCCGTGCGGTCGTCAATCGCCCGGCCATCCTGCTTGCCGACGAACCAAGCGCCAACCTCGATGCCGAATCCGCCGCCGAAATTCTTGAAGTCTTCCGCGCCTTTCATCAGGTCGGCGTCACCCTCGTCATCGCCACGCACGACCCGCAGTGGATGGCGCGCTTCTCGCCGCGCGTGCTTCAGCTTGACCGGGGTCATCTGCTCGGAGCGGCCGCATGACCACCTTTTTCGCACAGCACCTTGCCGCCCTGCTCAATGCGCTGCGCCGCCTGGTCGCCTCGCCGCTCAATACCGCCCTGTCACTGCTGGTCATCGGCATCGCGCTGGCGCTGCCGAGTGCCGGCTGGGTTGTCCTCGACAATCTGCGCGACATCACCGGCAGCGCCTCGGGCGTCCAGCAGATCAGCCTGTTCATGAGCACTGATGCCAGCAGGAAGGACGTCGGCGAAATCGAATCGCGGCTGAGCAAGGCCAACCCGGGGAACTGGCGTTTTGTGGCAAAAGACGAGGCGTTGAAACGCCTGCAATCGTCCGAAGGCATGTCCGAGATCATCGCCAGCCTGCCGAAAAACCCGCTTCCGGATGCGTTCGTCGTCGAGCCCGCCGACACCCAGCCGGAATCGCTTGAGCGTCTGGCCAAGACCTTCACCGGCTGGCCGAAAGTTGCCCACGTTCAGCTCGATTCCGCATGGGTCAAGCGTTTTGACGTTTTCCTGCGCATCGGCAAGCTCTCCATCACCCTGCTCGCCGGCC
>JANNNT010000039.1:0-2285 GCA_031398685.1 Rhodocyclaceae bacterium
CCGCAATGCGCACCTCGATGAAGTACCAAGACAAGCCCAATGGTGAAAAACGCTGCGCAAACTGTATGCAGTTCGTTCCGGGCAAAATGCCAAAGGCTCTCGGCGGCTGTAAAATATTCGCCGGAGACACCGAAATTTCTCCCAATGGCTATTGTGTTGCATGGGTCGCGAAACCTAAATAATTTGCGATTTTCGTAGCTTATTTGAGTCGCCTATGCATCAAACAAAATACCCGGCTGCGTGCCGGGTTTTTTGTGGGCTATCAAATGGCTAGCACGATGCTAGACAGTGTCGTCACGAGATAATCTATAATGGTTTTTTGCACAAGCTGTGGTGGACGCGAATGGCTGGGGCTTATCAACGGCATGACATCTCTGATGCGGCATGGGCTCTACTTGAGCCACGATTGCTGGGGCGTAAAGGCGTGTGGGGTGGTATCGCTCACGACAACCGTCAGTTTATCAATGCGGTATGCTGGATTTTGAGGACGGGCGCGCCGTGGCGGGATTTGCCGCCTTCTTATGGGGACTGGAAAAACACGCACCGAAGATTCTGCCGATGGCGTGACAATGGCGCTTGGGAGGCATTGCTAGAACAATTGATCGACGAGCCTGATTACGAATGGTTGATGATTGATGCCAGTCACATCAAGGTTCACCCGCACGCCGCAGGTGCTCGGGGCGGCAATCAAGCCATGAGCCTTACAAAAGGGGGCTCAACACCAAGCTACATCTGGCCGTGGATGCGTTTGGTATGCCGCTCCGAGTCATTATTACGCAAGGTACCACCGCAGATTGCACGCAGGCTGGGAAATTAATTGAAGGAATCAGCGCCGAGTATCTGTTGGCCGACAAGGGTTACGACAGCGATGTCATCGTCGAGCAGGCCACTGCTCAGGGCATGATTGCCGTAATTCCGCCACGCAAAAACAGAAAGGAGCAACGAAGTTATGACAAGCATCTTTACCAACATCGCCATCTCGTTGAGAACGCATTTCTGCATCTCAAACGCTGGCGTGGAGTCGCTACGCGCTATGCCAAAAACGCCGCATCATTCCTGGCCGCAGTTCACATACGCTGCCTTGTGCTTTGGCTTGCTATCTCGTGACGACACTATCTAGTAACAGTCGCGCTTACGGAAGCGGCGGTTAGGCGCTTAGGTTGGCGGCAATATGCTGGGCGAGTTGTTGCGCTGCGGCCTGGACTTCACTTCCTGCTTGCTCGCCCGGACTCGCCGAGTCGATTTCGATCCCGTACAGGTCAAGCCGGGGCGGCAGGCTGCCAAGTTCGCGCGCCAGCGCCAGGGTATCGAGCAAGCCGAACCCGTGGCTGGAGAGTCCCTGGCTGTAGGCGGGCCAGTCATCCGCGCCAAAATGCCGTATCCGGCCGATTGGATCATGACTTTGCATGGCATCGATCAGGATGACCCAGGCAGCGTCGTTCAGTAGGGTGATCAGGCCCGAGCCCGGCCGATCCAGCTTTTGAACGCGTATCGCATTTCCCGTGGTTTGCACGCCGCTGGCAAGCAAGGCATCGACGGTCAGCCAGCCGACCTGGTCGTCACCCGCCGGCGAACCGATGCCCAGGATGCGAACCTCGATCATGTCCGCTCGACGTTCATCCGCAGAAAATGGGTGGCGCAGGAGATGCAGGGGTCGTAGTTGCGGATCACTTTTTCGCAGTGCAGGCGCAGCGCGTCCTCCGGGTGATCCAGCCCGAAGCTGAGCAGCGATAGCCGCAGGTCCTCCTCGATGCGCCCCTGATTCTGGCTGGTCGGCGGCACGATGCGCGCGTTGACCACGCAGCCGTCATTGTCCATTTCGTAGCGATGCCACAACAGGCCGCGCGGCGCTTCGGTGCAGCCGGTGGCCACCCCGGCGCGCGGGGTGACGGGCACCCAGGGCGAATCCGGAACCCGATAGCTGTCGAGCAGGCGCAGTGCTTCGTGCAGGGCCAGCAGGATTTCCACCGCCCGCGCCACCAGGCTGTGAAACAAGTTGCGGCTGGGCAGCGCGAGGCCGCTTTCGGCCAGCAGTGCCCTGACACGCTTGGGCAGGCGTTCGTGGTTCAGGTTCAAACGCGCCAGCGGTCCGACCAGATAGGGCTGCTGATGGTAGGTGCTGAACAGCGCGGTGGAGTGCGGTTCATGACGTTCGGAGAAGTGAGCGTCAAAGGCATCCGCCTCGACGACGGGTGTCCTTCATGCTCGGCATGCATGACCTCGTTCCGAGTTGGTTCCCACCCCGTCAAGAGCCATTCTGGGGGTACACGGCCGACGACATGGCC
>JANNNT010000053.1:0-3933 GCA_031398685.1 Rhodocyclaceae bacterium
AGAAACCGGGGACTCAGGTCAATCGTCTTGTAACGTGCCATGCAACACCTCCGAATCCAATAACCCTTAGATCATTGATATTCCATTCGGTTCACGGCACGATGCGGGTATGAAGATACTTTTTCTACAGCGTCGTTAGCCTTAAGCGTGGCTATGGCGATTTCGGCCGACTTGCGCGCATTGGCTCACGCAGGTTCCCGAGCCTGGACGGCAGCGGCCACTCCGGTTGCCGCTTCGGCCGGCAAGCACGCCGCCAGAGCGCTCTCGGCGAGCGACGGGCGCTTCGCTCGATCCCTTCGCCGGAGCTCAGGCGGCGACTGAAACTTTTCCTGCTTCAGCCGCCAAACGCCTTCCGTATTGCGTTGAAGATGGATTTGAGCGGCGACACCTCCACGTCCAGGGTCTTGACCCCGTCATCGCCCTTGAATTCATCGTAGAGCCAGTCACCATCGACGTACGAGATGCCCGGCGGCGGCTTTCTTTCGCTGGGTGGCTTGCCGGACAACGCCTGGCGCATGTAGTCGATCCAGATCGGCAAAGCCAGCGTCGCGCCGAATTCGCGGCCACCGAGCGATTTGGGCTGGTCGTGCCCCATCCACGAAACGGCCACCACGTTCCCGGCGTAGCCGGCAAACCAGCCATCGACCGCGTCGCTGGTGGTGCCGGTCTTGCCGGCCAGGTCGTTGCGTCCCAGGCGCTGAGACGCTGGGGCGCCGGTACCACTTCTGACCACTTCGCGCAGCATGCTGTCGATGATGAAGGCGTTGCGGGCGTCGATGGCTCGTTGCTCTTCCAGCCTGGCCGGCGGCGGTGGCGCCTCCCACAGCACGTTGCCGCGGACATCGGTGATCTTCTGGATCAACCGGGGGGTGACCGTGAACCCGCCATTGGCGAACACTGCGTAGGCGCCGGCCATCTGGAGCGGGGTGACCGAGCCGCTACCCAGCGTCATGGTCAGATTGGCCGGATGTTTGGCGGCATCGAAACCGAAGCGTTGCAGATAGTCGCGCGCATATTGCGGAGAGATGGCTTGCAGCAGGCGGACCGCGACGACGTTCTTCGAGCGGGCCAGGGCCTCCCGCAGGCTGATCGGGCCATCGAAGCCGTCGTCATTGCGGGGCTCCCAGGGCTGGCCGCCTTCGCCGCCGGGCAGCGAGAGGGGTGCGTCGTTAAGCAGGGTGGCCGGCGAGAAGCCCTTTTCCAGAGCGGCCGAATAAACGAAGGGCTTGATGCTCGATCCCGGCTGGCGCCAGGCGCTGGTGACATGGTTGAACTGATTGCGGGAAAAGTCGAAGCCGCCGACCAGGGCCCGGTAGGAACCATCCTCGGCATTCAGGGCCACGAAAGCGGCGTCGACTTCCGGCATCTGAGCGATCGACCACCGGCCCTTGGAGTCCCGGCTGACGCGGATCACCGAACCGACGCGAATCTTGAGATCCATTTTGGCGTTCGGCTGCAGGGCACGGGCGGCAAAACGCAGCCCGTCGCCCTTGATTTCCATCGTGTCGCCGGAGGCGGGTTCGGCGCGCACGCGCTTGGCGGAGACTTCGGTGACGACGGCCGATATCAGGTTGTCGCTGCTGGGGTGCTTGGCCAGGATCTGGTCGATGGCTTCGTCCTGCTCGTCCGCATTGTCCGGCAGCTCGACCAAACCTTCCGGCCCCCGGTAACCGTGGCGCTGGTCGTAGGCCAGCACATTGCGCCGGACCGAGTCGTAGGCCGCGTTCTGCTCGGCCTTGTCGAGCGTGGTATAGACATTGAAGCCCTGGCTATAGGCCTCGCCCTTGTATTGCGCATAGAGTTCCTGGCGCACCATCTCGGCGACATGGTCAGCATGGACCTCGAACTGCAAGCTATGGCCGATCTTGAGTGGCTGGCCGACGGCCTCGTCATGTTGCGTCTGGGTGATCTTTCCCAGGTGCAACATGCGCTTCAAGACGAGTTCCTGGCGGGCCTTAGCCCGCACCGGACTGACGGCCGGATTGTGCTTGGCCGGGCTTTGCGGGATGCCGGCCAGCGTGGCCGCTTCCGCCAGCGTCAGGTCTTGGAGGCGCTTCTTGAAATAGGTGCGGGCCGCGCTGGCAAAGCCATACGTTCGCTGGCCGAGGTAGATCTGGTTCATGTAGAGCTCGAGGATCTGGTCCTTGCTCAAAGCCGATTCGATGCGGTAGGCCAGCAGCACCTCGGTCAATTTGCGCTTCACGGTTTTTTCCTGCGAGAGGAAGAAAGTGCGCGCCACCTGCATCGTGATCGTCGAGGCACCCTGGCGAAAACCGCCGGTCAGCCCGGCCGCCAGCGCCCGCACGACCCCTCGGTAGTCGACACCACCGTGCTCGTAGAACCGCTCATCCTCGATCGCCAACAGCGCATCCTTCAAGACCGGGGGAATTTCATTGATCGGCGTGAAGTCCCGGCGTTCTTCGCCGAACTCCCCAAGCAGCGCGCCGTCGGCCGTATATATCCGCAAGGGTATCTTCGGGCGATAGTCTGTCACGACATCGAATGCCGGCAGGTTGGGCAGGACGGTCACGAGCATGGCGCTGACCAGCACAAGCACCACCAGGCCCCCAACGGCGCTCAGCGCAAGGAAGGTGCGCTGCAGGTCATTGCGGTAACTGGCTGTCGCAAAGGGTAAGACAAGAAAGTTAACGGCTGTTGAGAAGAAGCTCACGCGTTGGTCCTGGCTGAGGCGCCACCTCGGGCGGTTGAAGGCGCTGGCAAGCCAGTCACCGAAAGGCGCAGTTTAGCCGCAACGGCGGCGAGAAAGCTGCCCCGACGCCGGGCATGAACGGCAGAGGCTTTTTTGTGGCCATAAATTCCAACCAACGCCTATGGCGGCTTCGGCCGATGTCCAGACGTACGGGGGGTAATGTCAAACGAAGTAGGGCAGGGGAGCAGGCTGAATTTCCGCTCCTCGGCCAATCCGGCCATTGGGGCGCAACGCCATCAACGGCCGCAATGTGCAGGTTTGCCGTCGTAGCACTGAAATTCAGCCTGAGTGGCCGCTTAGCACATCAGGCTACAGCCGGACCCGACCCTCTGCGGTCATTCGTCTCACGAACGGTTCAACGGGAGGTTTCAAAGTTGAGCGGCCATCCCGAGCCGTCAAGCCACGGGCAAGTGATCGGCCTCAGCGGCCATTCAGGGCCTGCTGCTTGGGCGACCGCAACTCGCCACATTGCCGACGTTCAACATTTTCCGACGAAGAATTCGCGGCGAGGGAACTGGGCGTGATGCCGTCAGTCGTCGCCCCAATGGTTCAACGGCTGGTTATAGAGTTGAGCAGACGGCCGACAGGACCACCCACCGCCAGTAGTTCGGCATGACCGGTCATTGAGAGGTGCCGCCTGAGCGGCGGTCGCCCCTCGCATTGCCGTTATTCGAGCATATCCGAGCGCGGCCCCTATAATTTCCAAGCGCCCCTCAAGCACTCACCTTCGCGATCATGTGGTTGATGACATGGCTATGCTCGTGCTGAGGACTGAACATGACAATCTCCGCGTCGGCGTCGACCTTCACGTTGTGGCCTGGAGGCCAGTAAAACAGATCATTCGTGTTGACCGTCTCCTGCCGGCCATCCGCATCGGTCGTAGTGATTTGGCCGCGTAAGACGAAACCCCAGTGCGGACATTGGCACATATCGCCCTCCAGCCCCTTGAACAACGGTGTGGTATCGACACCAGCAGCGAGGCTGAAGTATTCGCCGCTGATCTTTCCAAATCCCGTTGAGTCGCCGAAATCGGTTCGCTGACGGATTACGGCACCGGGGATTTCCATCTTGATATCCACGTCATCTTTGGAAATTCGCATAATCTCTTTCTCCTATAGACCAAGAGTTGCTTTCTTTGCGGGAGACCTAACCATCGCCATATCTCTCACCCCCCGTCAAACAAATTGAACAGTCTTCTCGGGTGCCCCGGTTGTCGATAGCGC
>JANNNT010000109.1:0-3520 GCA_031398685.1 Rhodocyclaceae bacterium
CGACCAGGGTTTCGTCAGAGACATCCTGACCGACGCCAACGATGCTTCGATTGCGCAAATGGTCGTCGTTCTCGCGGAAAGTTTGGGGCTGGCGGTAATCGCTGAAGGCGTGGAAACCGAAGAACAGAAGAACTTCCTCGCTCATCAGGGGTGCCACGCCTACCAGGGCTACCTGTTTAGCCGCCCGTTACCGCTGGCGGCGTTCGAGGCTTTTGTGAAACGTGCTTGACAGGTGTTCTGTGACATTTGCCTGAAGGTGGCTGGATTGAATCGACCGAGAGCTCGAGTCTGGAGGAGCAACGGCAGGGCGCATTCCAGCATGAAGATGGGGCCTGATTATTCTTTTCTTTACTTCGGGAAATCGGCTCCACGGGCAACCGCTTCCCACGCCGAGTACTCATTGCGCAATTCTTCAAGCTTTGCCGTTGCGATATCGTAAGCCGCGTTGCCGAGAAGAAGATGGCGTGGCGGGTTTGGCGACTCGACCGCATTGACGATGGCCTGCACGGCACGAACCGGATCACCGGGTTGTTGGCCTGAGTGGGCGCGCAATAAACTGCGCCGGGCGCCCGCCGTTGCCGCGTAATCGTCAATGTGTTGCTGGCTTTCGTTGGCCGAACGACCGGCGAAATCGGTACGGAAACCACTCGGTTCGACGACCATCACCTTGATACCCAGCGGTTCGACTTCCTGCCAGAGTGCGTCGGACAAGCCTTCGACGGCGAATTTTGTGGCGTTGTAGTAGCCGAGCCCCGGCAATGAACGAATCCCGCCAATCGACGAAATATTGACGATGAATCCACGGCGATTCTTGCGCATTCCTGGCAGCGCTGCACGAATCATTCGTCCCAGGCCGAAGACATTGATGTCGAACATCCGACGCACCTGATCTTCCTCACCCTCTTCAAGCGCAGCGAAGTAGCCGATACCGGCGTTGTTAACGAGCACGTCAATACGACCGAATCTGTCTTCGGCGGCCTTGATAGCCGCGTTGATCTGGCTCTGATCGGTAACGTCGAGTTTGATCACCAGGGCATGTTCCTTGTCGGCAAATTTGCTCAAATCAGCCGGGTTGCGTGCGGTGACCACGGTGCGGTAACCGTGATCCAGCAAGTGCTGGGCAAGTTCGCGACCAAAGCCGGTTGAACAGCCTGTTATGAACCACACGGGGGTCTCGGTCATTTCCTGTTGCCTGGTCGTCATTTTCGTTTCCTCGTTTGCATCTGAGTTCGGGTGAATAGTCTCTGTGTGACTTGGGTTACCTACAGTACGCCAACACGGGCCCACACTGCACGGGCAATGACAACCGTAAAGGAGAAAACTCATGAAAGCAAATGTTGGCGGAATCGATCGAATCCTGCGTATCGTCGCCGGTCTTGTGCGGGTTTCGCTTGCCGCAACGGGCACCGTCGGTGTCCGGGGCTGGATCGTCGTCGTGCCGCTACTGACCGGGCTGTTCAGCGGGTGCCCGGTTTATCCGCTGCTCGGCATGAGTACTTGCCCGATGAAGAAGACTAGCTGAACTCACTCACGCCGCACCACTGAAACGGCGTGCCACCCGGTACGCCGTTTTCATTTCAGCGCGTTGGCCATTCGAATGTAGTCTTCAACCGACAACTCCTCGGCGCGCGCGGTTGGAGCGATCCCGAGTTGCTCGAAACTGGTGTCACCAAGAATGCTTTTGAGGTTGTTACGCAACATCTTGCGCCGTTGCGCGAAAGCCGCAGAAACCAGCGCCGCGAACTTGCTTTCGTCCTTCGCCGAAAGCTCCGCTGGCGGACGGGGGATCAGGCGCACGACGGCCGAGTCGACCTTCGGTGCCGGATCAAACGATTCCGGTGGCACATCGAGCAGCCAGTCCATTACGAAACGATACTGCAGCATCACCGACAGACGGCCGAAATCCGAGGTACCCGGCTCGGCGACCATGCGCTCGACGACTTCTTTCTGCAGCATGAAATGCATGTCGTATATGCAATGCGCAAAGCCGGCAAGATGGAAAAGCAGTGGCGTCGAGATGTTGTAAGGCAGGTTGCCGACAACATGAAGCCTGCCGTCGCAGACCTCGCCCAGTGAGGAAAAATCGAAATTCAGCGCGTCGCCTTCGTGGATGGTGAGTTTTTCCGGCGAGTAGCGCGGTTTCAGCCGGGCAATGATGTCGCGATCGATTTCGACCACGTGCAAGTGATCCAGCCTTTTCAGCAGCGGGTCGGTCAACGCCCCAAGTCCTGGACCGATCTCGACAACGCAATCGCTGCGCCGGGGCGCAACGGCGTCGACGATATCGGCAATCACCTGTTGATCAATCAGGAAATTCTGGCCAAAACGCTTGCGTGCAATGTGCTTGCTCATCGGGTCAAGCACTCAAGCTGGCGCGTTGCGCCATTTCGACGGCTTGCTCGACGGCGACGAAGAGGCTACCCGGATCGGCGCGCCCGGTTCCTGCCAGGTCTAGAGCCGTACCGTGGTCTACCGAGGTGCGAATGATGGGCAGACCCAGTGTCACGTTGATGCCGTGGCCGAAACTGGCGTACTTGAGTGCCGTCAACCCCTGATCATGGTACATGGCCAGTATGCAATCGCCCTGCGCCAGCATCGGCTGGGTGAACATCGTATCGGCCGGCAAGGGGCCGATCAGTGTCATACCTTCGGCGCGCAAGCGATCCAGCACCGGCGAAATAACGTCAATTTCCTCATGCCCTAGATAGCCGCCCTCGCCCGCGTGCGGGTTGAGCCCGGCCACAAGAATACGCGGCCTGGCCAGTCCATATTTCCTGCCCAGGTCGGCGTGCAGGATGCGTAGCGTCTGTTCAAGGGATTCCTGCGTTATGGCCGAGGGCACGTCTTTCAAGGGCAGATGGGTTGTTGCCAGCGCAACCCTCAAGCCACCGCCAGCGAGCATCATCACGACTTTCGGTGTATTCGTTTTTTCGGCCAGATATTCGGTGTGCCCGCTAAAAGGAACCCCCGCGTCATTGATCACGCCCTTATGTACCGGTGCCGTAACCATCGCGGCGAATTCGCCAGAGTGACACCCGTCCAGTGCCCGATCCAGCAACTCGAGCACATAGGTCGCGTTGGCCGGATCAAGTTGACCCGGCTGCGAATGAGTAGACAACGGGAGGTGCAGAATGTCGAGGGTGCCGTGCACAGGCACCACGCCGGGCGTCCAGTCACGCAGTTTGCCTGGGAAGCCGAGCGACTGCGCCCGCTCAGTCATCAGCTGCCTGTCGGCAAGAACAACGAGATGCACGGGAAGTGCTAGCGCTGTACGTTCAATCAATCGCAGACAGATCTCCGGGCCGATCCCCGCCGGTTCACCAGAGGTAACGGCGATGACAGGCCTGTTCCGCATGGGTCAGCGCTCCTCGAGTCGAAGCTCGACATAGGCGCTGTCACGTGCCTGCCGCAGCCAATCCTGATAGGCCTCGTCCATCTTGCGTTCACGCAGCACCTGACGTGCCGCTATGCGCTGACGATCAGCGGATACGTCCTGCACGCGCCGTTCAAGCACCTCGAC
>JANNNT010000136.1:0-14391 GCA_031398685.1 Rhodocyclaceae bacterium
ATGCCAAACGCATCAGGAATGGGGCGGGCGCCATGCAGTGGCTTCGGATAAGCGGTGTCGCACGCCAGCAAAACGGTGCGCGTATTTTCAACAACGACCTGGGTGAGTGCTTCCATCAGTCCCGCCCCGAAGCTGGCATCAAAGGCACTCAACACCGACGATGTGGTCATCGCACCGGTAGCGATGCTCCAGTAGCCGGAGGCCGTGTTATGCACGGAATTGTGAAAGCGAGTCGGGGAGATCTGCCGGTCATCCGAGGCGAGCATTTCACAGATGGCGTGACAGTTTTCTCCATCGCCGCCGGACGAAGAAAACACGCTGGGCAAGCTGGACGCTTCGAGACCGGCGGCAGCAATGGCTTCCAGCCCGGTGGCCAGGGTCAGTTTGACAATTGCGCCACTGCGCCGGCGTTCTGCCGCTGGCAGTAGCGCGGGGGGCGGCAGGACAGTCTTGCTCGGCCGATAGGCCTGCGATCCGCCAAGGGCAGCCCGACTGCTCGGCCAGTCGGTCAAGCCCGGGCCGAGCACGCCGATACCTTCGATGTATGCGCTGAGTGTCATGACTTGTCCGCCCGTCCAAAAATCAGGCTGCAATTGGTGCCGCCGAAGCCAAATGAGTTGCTGAGCGCGCGCGCGAGTGGCTGTGACTCGGACTGCTCCCGATGGTCCAGCACATAGTCTAGCCCCAGTGCGGGGTCGAGTTGCTGGGTGTTCAGCCCGGCGGGCAGCACGTTGTGTTGCAGCGCCAGCGCGCAGATCACGGCTTCCGTGCTGCCGGCGGCGCCCAGAGTGTGGCCGGTCGCCCCTTTGGTTGAGCTGCACGGGGTGTCCACACCGAAAACGGCCGAAATTGCTTTCGCCTCCGCCGCATCGTTGTTTGGCGTCGCGGTGCCGTGCAGATTGATATAGTCGATTTCCGAAGGCTTCAAGCTCGCCATTTGCAGCGCATCCTGCATCGCCATTCGCGCTCCCAGCCCCTCCGGGTGCGGCGATGACATGTGATAGGCATCGCTCGATTCGCCGACTCCGAGCAGTAGAACAGCGTTCGCCTCCAGATCTTTCGGGGGGCGTTCGAGCAGTGCGAAGGCCGCCGCTTCGCCAATCGAGATGCCGTTGCGATTCACGTCAAATGGGCGGCAAGCCTGTTCGGAAATCAGGCCGAGCGAGCTGAAACCGTACAGCGTCGTCAGACACAGCGAATCGACGCCGCCCACCAGAGCAGCGTCGATCAGCCCCGCCGCCATCATGCGCCGTGCCGAGCTGAACACCTTGGCGCTGGACGAACACGCCGAGGAGACCACGACCGCCGGACCGGTAAGGCCGAAATAGTGGCGCGTGAAATCGGCGACGGAAAACGTATTGTGCGTGGTACGGTAAATAAAATCGGCGGGGAGGGCGCCAGTCGCCGGATCGCGTCGCCGGTAGGCCAGCTCGGTCTGCAGAATGCCCGAGGTGCTGGTGCCGAGGAATAGACCAACGCGTTGCGCACCGTATTTTGCAATGGCCGCGTGCACCGCCTCGGCAAAGCCGTCCTGAGTCAAACCCAGTAACGCGAGCCGATTATTGCGGCAATCAAAGTCGGTCAGGTGCGCAGGAAGCTGCACTGCATCCACCCCGGGCACCTCGCCGATGAAAGTCGCCAGAGTCACCGTGTCAAAGGCACACGGCACCAGCCCGGAGCGACGGTGGCGCAGCGCGTCCAGGGTCTGGTCGAGGCCGCGACCGATGCTGCTGGTCGCAGTGAAATGGGAAAGCCAGAACGGGTTCAAGGAAAAGTAATCCAATCGTTAGTAAATCAAGATGTCAACAAACACGAATTAAACAAGAAGAGTTGAACGTGAGTGCCTGGTCGTTGACGGATAGCCTCGTGCTCAAACGGCTGTTTGCGACTTTTGGCGTTCATCTTGTCCATTTCTGCCCCAAAACGTTCCTGCTCATGGCGCTATCTGCAGTTGCTCGGGATCCAGCAGCAAAAAGTGGGCGCAGCGTCCTTGTTCTCTGTTGCCGTCATCGCTGACGAAGATGATTCGCTGCCGGCCATCGATCACGGCAGGGCTGACTCCTTCGGCGTGTTCGAAGCCTGCCAGACCAGGAACCGTGACCAGGCGTGCCGGCTCACCCGGATGACCGCTCCAGAACCAGAGCTGGAACTGAACCTGCTCGTCTGCGACGGGGCCGCTGATAACAAGGTACCCTTCGAGTGAAGGAAGATAGGACATGCCGCGAATTCCGTGACCGCCGAGATCCAGCGTTTCCAGCGTAGCCGAGATGCGGGGTGGTTCGCCTGCTTCAAACATCGCCGAGGGGTTCTCAACGCAAGCGATGATCGCCCGCTTGTCGAGCAAGGGGCTACGAAAACCGATTAACAGGCGTTGCTGGTCGGGGCTGATCTCCAACGCTTCGATATTGAGTCCGCCACCGGTCTTGACCTCTCGTATCGTGGCGGCAGTTTTTAGTACAGGGTGTTTCACCAGCAACGCGGCCTTGAATCCTCGAAGTACGCTTGGTTCGAGCACACGGTCGCCCTCGATTCGAAAGCGGACGAGCTTGTCGCGGGACTTCTTCTCGTCGCCGTCACCTGTGCGCGAATGCGACGTGATGGCATAACTATAGCCCGACCGGTCGAGAGCGATCCCTTCAAGGTCATCGAGCTTCCAGAACGCGTCGCCGGCTTGCCGTGGCCCTGGTCTCAGCGGCGTGCTGCCAACGCTTCCGTCGGGGGCAATCGTGACCAGGCTGAACGGGTACTGTTTCTCATCTTCGACGATAAGAAAACGCCCATCCGGAAGCTGTTGAATGGCGGACGGCTCATAGATACCGGTCAGAGGCAGGAACCCCGGATTGATTTTTCTCAGCTCTGTCATGGCAAACCTCGCTACGAGTGTTAGGGGTAGAAAACGTAAAGCCGATAACCGGCCGCGCCGATGTCCCTGGCTTCAATCCACAGACGCACGGCAACATCGGAATTCGCCTTGAATGACTGGTCAGCTGGCATTTTCGGTGAAAGGTATTCATTTGGCGGGAAGACTCGGCGGGCAATGGCGGCATCGGCCGTATCGGTCAGAGAGAGTTCGAGCGACGGGTAGGCTTGCCCGTAGTTTGCACGGTTGCGCAGTGTAGCGTTCAGTACGAGCAGATTGCCACGCGCCGGGTCGTTTTGCAGATCCGATGCTTCTATGCTCACCAGTTCAACGTGGCGCGGCAAAGGCAGGTTGGCGTTGAACACCTGGGAAAATGCCTCAAGCGCCGGGCGCAGGCTGGGCGCAGTAATCGCGATTTCGCTGCGGAAACGGAACAGGAGTTGTCCCGCGAGTGCCAGCCCCAGGAGCAGGGCAGCAAGGATGAAGGGCCAGCGGGCGGCCTTTCCATCCGGTGCCGAAAGCGGAGCGAAAATCAGACCTTCGGCCCATTTGCTGTAGCCCGGGATCTCGGTGGTATCGCGCGGGAGGATAAGTCCGGCGGCTTTACCCAATTCCTGTGCAGCGGTTTCACTCAAGACGACTGCTTCTTCGGAGGGAAGCTCTTCGGGGGGAATTTCAGCGTCGGGTGGGAAATCCTGCGCGTGCGCCTCGATAGACGTTTCGAGCGGTGCATCGTCAGTATCGCTGTGCTCAATTTCGGGTGTTTCGGTCGAAGATAGCGGGGTGTTCGCCGGAGTTGGATCGATTTCCGGAGGGTCAGAGGGCTGCGAGGTTTGCGGCGCCGTTTTTGGCGCAGGCGGATTATGGGGGCTGTTTTCTTCCAGCAGGCTGTCGAGAGCATTGAATACCGTCTGGCATTGCCCGCAACGAACCCTGCCCGCGCGCGCCTTCAACTGTTCCGGAGTGACGCGGAAAATTGTCTGGCAGCCGGGGCAGCACGTTTTCATTCCTGGACCTTGATTCCAGCCAGACAGATCCAGCCCTCGCGCGTATCGGTGACACTGAGCGCGAGGTAGGGGGCATAACAGGCGATCAACTCTTCGGACTGTTCCGCGAGAATGCCGGAGAGAGCGAGTTTGCCACCCGGGCGAACATGCGCGCAGATCGCCGGAGCCAGCGCCTTGAGCGGGTTGGATAAAATGTTGGCGACCACAATATCAAATTGCCCCCTGATTGCCTTTGCCGAATCGTCGAAGTGGGCGCTAACTTCATTGCGTTCGGCATTGCTTATTGCCGCGCTGACGGCTTGCAGATCAATATCAACACCGAGTACCTTGCTGGCGCCGAGTTTTGCCGCGGCGATGGCCAGAATGCCTGAACCGCAGCCGTAATCCAGGATCGAGCAGCCCGGGGTGACCGAACGTTCCAGCCATTCCAGGCACAGACGGGTGGTAGGGTGTGAGCCGGTACCAAAAGCCATGCCTGGATCAAGTACCAGAATGATGGCGTTGGGGTCGGGTGCTTCGTGCCAGGATGGAACAATCCACAGACGCTCTGAAACGCGAATCGGATCGAATTGCGACTGGGTCAGTTGCACCCAGTTCTGCTCGGCGATTTCTTCCTGTGTGAAGGCCGGGATTTCGTCGAGTCCGGCGATGGGCGTGCAAGCGGCGATCAATTCGCCGGCGTTCGTACCGGATTCAAGCAGGGCGATGACGCGCGAGCGTTCCCATCCAGGGGTAGTTACTGAGCCGGGCTCGCCGAATTGTGGAGTTTCGTCCGGGGTGCCCGCGTCGGCGTCCTCGATGCTGGCTGAAAGGGCGCCGGCTTCAAGCAGGGCGTCGGCCAGCGCCTCGGCGTGGCTACAGTCGGTTTCGATGCTGATGGAAAGCCAGGTCATGAGTGTTGTTCAGCCGTTTTTCTTGACTTCACTTTTTGCGGCAAGCTTTTTCTCCAGGTAGTGAATGTTCATTCCGCCCTTGACGAAGCCCGCGTCGTACATCAACTCCTGGTGAAGTGCGATGTTGGTTTTGATGCCTTCGATGCTCATCTCCGAGAGGGCGATACGCATGCGGCGAATGGCCTGGTCGCGGGTGTCGCCGTAAGCGATGACCTTGGCGATCATCGAGTCATAGTGCTGCGGAACGGTGTAGCCCTGGTAGACGTGTGAGTCCACCCGAATGCCGGGGCCACCGGGAGGATGATAAGTCGTGATCTTGCCGGGAAATGGTACGAACGTGTAGGGATCTTCGGCGTTAATTCGACATTCGATGGCGTGGCCACGGAAGTTCAGGTCGCGCTGCTTGAAGCGTAGTTTCTCGCCGGCAGCGACGCGGATCTGTTCCTGCACCAGGTCAACGCCGCAGATCATTTCCGTGACCGGATGCTCAACCTGAATGCGGGTGTTCATTTCAATGAAATAAAACTCGCCATTTTCGTAAAGGAATTCAAAGGTGCCGGCACCACGGTAGTTGATCCGGCGGCAGGCTTCAGCACAACGTTCGCCAATCCGCGCGATATGGCGTGGTGCAATGCCGGGGGCCGGCGCTTCTTCGAGGATCTTCTGGTGCCGGCGCTGCATGGAGCAATCGCGTTCACCAAGATACACGGCATTCCGGAAACTGTCGGCCAGAACCTGAATCTCCACATGGCGCGGGTTTTCGAGGTACTTTTCCATGTAAACCTGCGGATTGCCGAAAAAGCTTTGCGCTTCCGAACGGGTCAGGGTCACGGCGTTAAGCAGCGCGGCTTCGGTATGCACCACGCGCATGCCACGTCCGCCACCACCGCCGGCCGCCTTGATGATCACCGGATAGCCGACGGCCTTGGCGGTACGGATGATTTCCTTCGGGTCTTCCGGCAGCGCCCCCGCGGAGCCGGGAACGCAGGGAACACCGGCGGCCTTCATGGCGTCCTTGGCCGAAACCTTGTCGCCCATCAGGCGGATGGTTTCCGGGCGCGGGCCAATGAAAACAAAGCCGGAGGACTCGATGCGTTCGGCAAAATCGGCGTTTTCCGAGAGAAAGCCGTAACCGGGGTGGATGGCCTCAGCGTCGGTAACCTCAGCGGCGGAGATGATGGCCGGTACGTTGAGGTAGCTCAGATTGGAGGGTGGCGGGCCGATGCAGACCGATTCGTCGGCAAGTTTCACGTATTTTGCGTCGCGGTCAGCCTCGGAGTGAACAACTACCGTCTTGATACCCAACTCACGGCACGCGCGCTGGATCCGGAGTGCAATTTCTCCGCGATTGGCAATGAGGACTTTTCCGAACATGGCGGAATGTTCCCCTTAGCCGACGATGAACAAGGGTTCGCCGTATTCGACCGGCTGGCCGTTCTCAACGAGAATGGCTTTTACCGTACCTGAGCAGTCGGATTCAATTTCGTTGAGCAGTTTCATGGCTTCGACGATGCACAGCGTGTCGCCGGACTTGACCGCACTTCCGATTTCGACAAACGGGTCGGAACCGGGGCTAGCCGAGCGATAGAACGTGCCGACCATCGGTGACGTGATGACCTGGCCTTCCGGCAAAGTCGATTTTTCCGGAACTTCGGCCGCCGGTGCGGTGGCGGCTAGAGGTGCCGCGGCCGGCGCCGCTGGCGGCATCATGTAGGTTTGCTGGGGAGCGACATTCGCGTGCTTGACGATACGCACTTTCTCTTCACCCTCGGTAACTTCGAGTTCGGTAATGCCCGATTCCTCGACCAGATCAATGAGTTTCTTGAGTTTACGCAGATCCATGAATATTCTCCTTCTTATACGTAGCCGACAGTGCGGGTGTGTGGTGGCAGTCAGGCGCCTACGGTTATTTTGGGGCTATAGCCTGTGGCAATTGTGCCTAACAGGTTCAGTCGTCGCCTCGACAATGGGTTGGGTCAAGTCTCCGATTGTCCCTGATTGATGGGGTATTTAGCGCCCTCATGCCAGGAGTTTGACGCATATCGCAGCATTTTGTCCAGTTGGCCTTTTTTAAGGAAGCGTGAGTTTTTGCAGCACGCTATCGAGTTCCTGCTCGGAAACGCGGCCCAGTCGGGCCAGTTGAGACTGTCCACTAGTATCCAATACTACGGTATAGGGCAGTGCGAGGGTCGAATTGCCCAGAAGACGGGTCAGTTCTGTCGCCTCGGAGTCGGCAATGAGGAGCGGGTAGGCGACCGGGTGCCGTTTTGAAAAACTGATAACGTTATCAGACGTATCGAGTGCGATGCCGACAAATTGAACGTTATTAGCGGCATATTTGGTTTGCAATTGAGAAAATGAAGGCATTTCTTCGCGGCACGGCGGACACCAGGTTGCCCAGAAATTGACCACCAGCGTTTTTCCCCGCCATTGAGAGAAAGCCTGCAGTTTTCCTTCAGCATCGTTTAAACGAGTGGCAAAAAGGCGGGTGATGGCCTCAGCGGGCAGCGACGGTTCCGGGGCGCGCTCGTGTCGCGTTTCCAGCCCGATAAAGATACCGGCTGCCATGGCGATCATTGCGGCGACCAGAGCGAAGAGAAATCGCGTGCTGTTTCTCATGGAGCATCCGCGGGTGGAGGTGTCAGCAGTTTGTTTACTGCGTCGAGGCGGGCGCGCTGACGAACCCTTCCGTCGCGGGTCTTGTAAGTGACTCGCTCGTCGTGAGTCGGGTAAACAATCAGGTTGGCGACAGCGTCTTCGCTGTGCATCGTCAGCACGGCTTCGGCGCGATCAGAGCGTGGAACGCTGTGTTCGTAGTCAATACGCTGGTTAAGCAGGAAGATTTCAACATCCTTGGCGCTGTCGGTGAACAGCTGGATGTCGATTTCGGCATAGCGACCGGCGGTTCCGTCGAGGACGGAACCGGTAAGATAGGGGTTGAATCGCTGCATGATCAACATGATTTCGCTTGCTTTTTGCCGAAGATGGTCAATTCTGGCGATTTGTTCCTCGTCCTGGAACAGTCGCTGGTAGAGGCGCAACTCGGCTTCGACCTCCGCATTTTCAGGGAGTTGCGTGTTCTCCGGCAGGCCAAGGCTGTAGGCGGCCTTGCGTTTGGCCAGTGCGTAGTCCGTGATTCCGCTTTCGGCGATCAGTCGGGCGGCGGCGCTGGCAATACGCGTTCGTTGCTGGGTGTTGCTTGGGTGGTCGTGGCGGCTGGTCATGGGTGGGTCGATGGGTTTTAGGTGCAAGGGCACGAGGGTACGGGGGTAAAATTCGCTCGGTGTTTCTGCGGTGGTCTGCTGACCAACCGATTCTAACTTGGATTTTTTACATGCATATTCATATTCTCGGCATCTGCGGCACCTTCATGGGCGGTATTGCCCAGCTGGCCCGCGCCGCAGGGCATCGGGTCACCGGGTGCGACACCGGCGTTTATCCGCCGATGAGCACGCAGCTTGAAGCATCAGGCATTGAACTGGTCGAAGGCTACGGCGTTGAGCAGATTGCGCTCAAGCCGGATTGTTATGTGGTGGGGAACGCCATTTCGCGTGGCAATCCGCTGCTTGAGGAACTACTGGATCGCGGGCTGCCCTATGTCTCCGGCCCGCAGTGGCTAGCCGATAACGTGTTGCAAGGGCGCTGGGTGCTTGCAGTGGCCGGTACGCACGGCAAAACCACGACCTCGGCGATGCTGGCGTGGATTCTTGAGGATGCCGGTTTGAGTCCGGGGTTCCTAATTGGCGGTGTGCCGATGAACTTCGGTGTATCGGCTCGATTATCGGGAGAAATCTGCGATTCTCCGTTCTTCGTGATCGAAGCCGACGAATACGACACAGCCTTCTGCGACAAGCGCTCGAAGTTTATCCATTATCGTCCACGGACGGCGGTGCTGAATAATCTTGAATTCGATCATGCCGACATATTCGCCGATCTGGCAGCGATCGAGACGCAGTTTCACCATCTGGTGCGTACTTTTCCGCGTAATGGTCTGGTTGTGAGCAACGGCGGAGAAGCCAGTCTTGACCGCGTACTTGAGCGCGGTTGCTGGACGCCGGTTGAACGCTTTAATCAAGCCAGCGCCTGGCGTGTCGAGGGTGACGATGCTGACGGCTCCGTGCGCCTGATGCGTGGCGGCAATGAAATCGGCGGAACAAACTGGGGTTTGAATGGCGCTCACAACCGCAGCAACGCCGTGGCGGCGCTGCTTGCCGCGCGTCACGTCGGCGTCCCGTTCGACAAGGGGCTGGAAGCGCTGTCACGCTTCGAGAACGTCAAGCGCCGGATGGAGTTGCGCGGAACGGTGCGCGGCGTTAGCGTTTACGATGACTTCGCTCACCATCCGACGGCGATTGCAACGACGGTGGCCGGACTGCGGCGCAAGATAGGCGCCGGGGAAAGGGGTCCGCGTATTCTGGCGGTACTGGAGCCGCGCTCAAACACCATGAAACTTGGCGTGATGAAGGCGCAATTGCCGGCGAGCCTCGCCGAGGCGGATCTGGTCTTCTGCTATGGCGCCAATCTCGGCTGGGATGCGGCCGAAGCGCTGGCGCCACTGGGCGACAAGGCGGTGGTTGCCGACGATCTCGACGCTCTCGTCAGGCGCGTCGTCGCGGCGGCTCAAAGCGGCGACCAGATCCTGGTAATGAGTAACGGCGGCTTTGGTGGAATTCACGGCAAACTGTTGGCTGCGTTGGCTGTTGTGTAGGCGTTGCCCAACTGGCGGTGATCCGTTGTGCGGAGGCAGACGCCCATCGCGCAGAAAATCTGCGCTCCTACCGGGTGCCATCGTTGGAGTCGCCTATTTGGGGGCCGTTCCGAGCTGCTGTGGGATCTGAGGTGTCACTTGCCAAAGCCTGAAGTTAAGCGCCAGCGTGACCGTGAGCAGGATGGCGGCCCCGGCGTTGTGGGCAACGGCGACGTGTAGCGGTAGCGCGAGCAGGACGTTGGCGATGCCCAGCCCGATCTGAGCGAAGAGCGTTGCGCCGAGCAGCAGTCCCCAAAGACGCCAGTCAGGCCGGCGCAGCAAGATAGCGGACAGAACGCCCACGATCAACGCCACGATCAGCGCGCCGACGCGGTGAGCCCAGTGGATGGCCGTCAGCGCGTCAATCGACAGCAACACGCCGTTCGCCGTCTGCCCAAGTTCGCGGCGCATCTGGAATGCCTGCGCGAAATCCATCTCCGGCAGCCACGCGCCGAGGCAGGTCGGGAAATCACCACAGGCCAGCGCGGCATAGTTGCTGCTCACCCAGCCACCGAGTGCAATCTGGATAACCACCACAAACAGCGCCAGCACGGCGAGAAATCGCAGCTCGCCTGTTGGCGAAAACTGCCCATGTTGCCACTGGCGGAGCAGCAGCCAGACGAGCAGAGCCAAGGTCGTCATCCCGCCGAGAAGATGTGCGCTGACAATCACCGGCTTGAGCAGCAGCGTAACGGTCCACATGCCGAGCAACGCCTGTACGCCGACAACGCCAACCAGCACGGTCGGCAACACGGGCGATTGCTGCAGGGCGTGCCGATGCTTCCACGCCAGCACGGCAATCAGTGCGATCAGCAGGCCGAGAGCGCCGGCGAAGTAGCGGTGCACCATCTCCTTCCACGCCTTGTGTGTTTCGACGGGTTGCTCGGGAAAGGCTTTGAGCGCGGCGGACTGTTCATGCGCCGCGTCGGGCACGCCGATCAGGTGACCGTAACAGCCGGGCCAATCGGGACAACCAAGTCCGGCATCCGACAAGCGAACGTAGGCACCGAGCGAAATCACGCCAAAGGCGAGCAGGGTGGCGAGGATGATTAACGGGCGATAGAGGCGCATCGACGCTCAGATGAAATGGTCGGCCAGCAGCGCGGCGAAGAGCAGCGTCAGGTAGATGATCGACCAGCGGAACGTGCGCCGCGCCAGTCCATCGCTGTAATTGCGCCAGAGTGCGACGGCGTAAGCCAGAAAGATGGCGTCGAGGACCAGCACCGCCGCCAGGTACCAGGGGCCGCTCATGCCGAGGGTGTAAGGCAATACGGTGGCCCCGGTGAGCATGACGACGTAGAGCAGGCTGTGCAGGCAGGTGAACTCGACCCCGTGCGTAACCGGCAGCATCGGCAGACCGGCTTTGGCGTAGTCCTCACGGCGGTAGCAGGCCAGCGCCCAGAAGTGCGGCGGGGTCCAGATGAAAATGATCAGGAAGAGAACCAGTGCCTCCGGTCCGACATTGCCGGTCATCGCCGTCCACCCGAGCAGCGGCGGCATGGCGCCTGAAGCCCCGCCGATCACGATGTTCATCGGTGTGGCCGGCTTGAGCACAAGGGTGTAGATCACTGCATAACCGAGAAACGTTGCCAGTGTCAGCCACATGGTCAGCGGGTTGACCCAGGCGTAAAGCAGCCACAATCCGCCGCCGCCGACCAGGGAGGCCAGGGTCAGCGTTTCGGCCACCGTAACTTTCCCACTCACCGTGGCACGCCAGCGGGTACGGGCCATCAGCGCGTCGACGGTTCTTTCGACGAGGCAGTTGATGGCCGCCGCCGCACCGGCGACCAGCGCAATGCCGACAGACGCCGCGAGAAAGAGACCGAGCGGCGGGAAGCCGGGCGATGCCATGAACATGCCGATCATCGCCGTGAAGACGATCAGGCTGTTGACGCGTGGTTTGCACAGCGCGAAGAAATCAGCGAGGCGCTGGCCGACCGGGCGTGACACGTTCGCCGATTCGTTGACCTGATCCCTGACAGTTGCGGGCATACGACGACTCCTCAAAGTATCAGCGAATCCAGGAGTACTTGAGCAGACGCTCAAGATCCTTGAGTACGCCGCGCATATCGGCGGGTTCGGCGTAACGCATCATGATGTTGCCGAGCGGATCGACGATGTAAATCGCGTGTCCGCTGCCATCGAGTACGCTATGCCAGGCAGTGCCCGCTGCATTGGTTTTTGTCGCGGCAACGACGAGATCCGGAAAGTCATGCTGCAATGCCACTAACGCCGGATCTGAAACGTTGCCCCCTATAAAGACACGTTGCAGGCGCGATTGTTCCTTGTTCAGCGCGATGTGCACCTGATGCATCTGCTTAAGATTTTGCAGGCACGGGGTGTCGCACGATCCATTGACCGGCATTACCAGCAACCACTTGCCACGTAGTTCCGAGGTCGGCAGGGGCCGCCCGTCGGCATGGGTGAGGCCGTCTTCCGGCAGCACCCGTGGCGGCTGGAGAAGTTCGCCGTGATTGGCGAATTTCTCCGGTCGCCAGCCTGACCAGTAAAGTCCGGTGCCGATCACAAAGGGCAGAACAAATACCGCCGCCAGCCACAATAACGTGCGGTGTGCCGGTTTGGGAGCGGGCAGGGTCGAGGTCATCGATGTCATGATGGTTTGCGGTAATTTACAACCAGCCAGAGCACAACGGTGGTTGCGGCGAAGCTCCACCACTGGATGGCATAGTTGAGATTGGTTTGCAGCCGTTCGTCCGGGCGAGGCCATTCGCGGACGAAGCCGCCCGCTGCACTCTGCGCGTCAAGTTGAATGACGATAGGCTGGATAGGAAAATTGACGGCTTGGCTGTAGCGCTCCATATCGAGGTTTTGCCAGACGCTTTGCCATTCGGATTTAATGCTGGCGTTATCGGCTTCCAGCGTAAAGAAACGTGAGCCGGGAACACTAGCGCTACCGGAAACCTCGACGCTTCCGCTCGGGGTGGCGATCAGCGGCACCAAGCGATGATCGGCACGCGCTGGTACCCAGCCGCGATTGATGAGCACGCGTATTTCACTGCCTTCGAGGCGCAGCGGGGTGATAACGTGATAACCAGCCTGCCCGCGGTGCATGCGATTGTCGATCAGTATCTGGTGCTGCGGCTCGTAGCGGCCCTGCGCGACGATCTTGCGGTAAAGCAGCGATTGCGCATCGACTCGCGTGCTCGGTATCTGAATTGCCGGCTCCACACCACGCGCATCAAGCTCCTTTTGCAGATTGGCTTTGATGGTGGCTTTAGTCCATTGCCATTGTCCGGCGGCAATGAAGAGGGGTACGAGCAGGGCGGCAGCCAGGGTGGGCCACAGGCGCGGTTGAAAACGGCGCCCTGGCTTTTTCAGCACAGAATCTGGCGCACTCGGAGCAGTTGTCGCAGTATCCGCGGTACGCGCATAATCAACGCTCGCCTTACTGGAGTCCGCCATGTTCAAGCTCATCATCGTTCTCTTGTTGATTGGCGTGATCGGCAGCCTGTTTTCCGGACTGTTCTTTCTCTACCGTGATCGGGGTGCCGGAGACCGCGCAGTGAAGGCGTTGACGGTACGCATCGGCCTGTCGATCGCAATCTTCGTACTGCTGATGCTTGGCTATCGTTTTGGGCTGATTCCCGGGTTCGGCCAGTAGAGGCGAATGAAGCTTTCATCAGCGTGACACCAGATTCTTTGCCGTCGATTTCGGATCGGCGACAATGAAGAAGGCATAGGCCAGGGTGATCGTGTGGATGTCCTTGTCCATTTCCGGTTTGATGATGAAAGTCACCGGCAATTCCCTCGTTTCACCTGGAGTCAGCGTCTGTTGCGCAAAGCAGAAGCAATCAAGCTTCTCGAAATGCTGTGCCGCCAGACCCGGCGAAACACTGGGGATGGCCTGGCCGATTATCGGCTGGTCCGAACGGTTGTGCACGCGGAACCTGGCCTGATGCAGTTCTCCCGGGTGCAGGTCGAGCCTGGAGATCAATGGGTGCATATCCCACGGCAGGCCGGGCATGACAGTGCCGGTGAATTCGACCGTCACGATTCGGCTAAGGTCGATGCGCGACGGCGGCGCGGTGACGGGCTGGCTGATGCCACCAATACCCACGCTGGCTGCACCCGCTGTTTTGCCATTGAGTCCGGTGGCGAGGCAAAACGCATCGTAGAGTGGCACCAGTGCAAATCCGAAGGCAAAAGAGATGGCAATGATCGCCAGTAGCTTTATCAGCAACTGGCGGTGGCTGCGCGCGGGCATTGGGCTATTGAGCGATGCGGGCATGGCTTCAGCTTCTCAGAAACATCGAGAGAAAGAAAATGGCCAGCGCTATGGCGGCGAGACACCATCCAATACGTCGATTGGCGGCACGGCGGCGAGCCAGTTCTTCTGGCTCAAGGTTGGTCGTGGCTGTCATCGGGTACGCTCGATTTTTCTACGACGCGTTCAGCGCCCGTCAGGGGGGTGCTGTACGGCAGGGTTTGCGTGGTCGCGAGTTCGATTTTCTTTGGCGTAGCCGAGGCGTGATTCTCCGGAACGCCAATCAGCGAGAAATTGATGAAGGCGAGGATGGCCAGGGGCACCAGCGCCCAGAACCATTGCACGGGACCGGTCGTTCCCGCGAACGCCGCCGCTGAGTGGACGTACGTCTGGCGGTGCCTGATCATCGAGTAAATCATGATCGCAAACACCACTGCAAAAAGGGCGCTGATGACGACCATGTAGCTGTAATGCATTCTCAAGTCGAATTCTCCAATTCGCGGTGGTGGCTATAACCAATAAACAAAAACGAACAGTAACAACCAGATGACGTCGACAAAGTGCCAGTACCACGCTACCGCCTCGAAGGCAAAATGCCGTCCCGGCGTGAAATGCCCAGCCAGTGAGCGCAAAAAGATGACGATGAGCATGACCGTTCC
>JANNNT010000159.1:0-5955 GCA_031398685.1 Rhodocyclaceae bacterium
GCGTGATGAACAAGGCGAGGATCGCGCCCGGGACGGACAGCACCAGCGCGGCGAGAATCGTTACCGGCTGCACGAAGTCCTTGAACAGCAACACCAGCACGATGTAGATGCACAGAATGCCGGTGAGCATGGCGATACTGAATCCTTCAAATAACTCACCCATCGCTTCGGCATCGCCCACCGCCTTGATGCTGACGCCGGGGGGCAACTGCGGCAGGCTGGGCAGCACTAGGGCACCCGCTTCGACCTTGCCGAGAGGCTGCCCGTTGAGTTCCACCACAATATTTACGTTGCGGATACGATCGTAGCGGTCGATCTGGGCGGGCCACTGCCCAGTTCGATCCGGGCCACGTTGCCGAGCAACACCGGGCCGTGGGACCCCGGAACGGTGAGCCGCGAGAGCAGGTCGAAATCCTGACGTGCAGCGTCGCGCAGTTTTACAACCACCGGAATCTGGCGTTGCGAGAGGTTGAGCGTGGCCAGCGCCTGGTCGTAGTCGCCCGAGGTCACAATGCGCAAGGTGTCGGCGATGGCGGCAGAAGAGAAACGGAAAGGCAAGCTGGCACAGCCTGAACACGGCATCAACGCTCACCCCCTCAGCATCACGCTGCCTGACCATAAAAGCACCAACCCCCAGCGCGATCAGTGACCGTGCTCAGGAAGCACGTAGTCCCGATGCCGTCCTGTAAGCGGACGCATGGAATTTCAGCGCTCCAGCCAATGACCGCAATGTGGTGCGCTCCCCGTACCGTCACTTTCGGCCCCGTATTACGTTCCGTTTTCCTTGATTCGAGCCAATCCGCCAGCAATCATTCTGAATGTAGGACCCCACTGGGTCGGTCTTACGCGAACATACCAACGCTCCCCTAATAAAGCACCCCGCGGCAAGCCTCGCGGTATTTGTCTGCGCTTTCAAACCGCTGACTTTCGCCAGCTTTCGCCCCAAGGAACGAAGAATCGAACCGGCAGAGAGATTCAAACTGAAGTTGCTAAAGCTGGATAGTCGGTGTAGCCCTGAACGCTTCCCCCGTAGAAGGTTGCTGGATCAGGCGCGTTGAATGGTGCGTCCAGCTTGATGCGCTTAAGCAGATCCGGGTTGGCAATGAAGAGTTTGCCCCAGGCTACTGCATCGGCTTCGCCTGCCGCAAGCACTGCTTCTGTTGATTCGCTCGTAAATTGCTCGTTTGCGATATAGACGCCGCCAAAGGCGGCCTTGATCTGTGGGCCAATACGGTTTTCCCCCGCGTGTTCGCGTGCGCATATGAAAGCAATTCGGCGTTTCGCGAATTCCCGTGCCAGGTAGGTAAAGGTGGCGAGGGGGTCGGAGTCTCCCATTGAGTGGGCGTCGCCCCGTGGTGCAATATGCACGCCAACACGACCGGAACCCCATACCGAGATCGCCGCGTCAGTTACCTCAAGCATCAGTCGTGCACGATTCTCGATTGAGCCACCGTAGGCGTCAGTACGGTGATTGGTGCTGTCTTGCAGGAATTGATCAAGCAGGTAGCCGTTCGCACCGTGCACCTCAACGCCATCGAAACCAGCCGTCTTGGCATTTTCTGCACCTTTGCGAAAAGCCTCGACGATGCCGGGGATTTCGTCGAGTTCGAGGGCTCGCGGTGTCACGAAGGCTTTCATTGGCCGTATCAGTCTGACGTGGCCCTCGGCGGCAATCGCACTAGGCGCCACTGGCAGCGCGCCGTCCAGATAATACGGATCGGAAATACGACCCACGTGCCATAACTGCAGGAAGATCCGGCCACCCGCCGCATGCACGGCGGAGGTCACCATTTTCCAGCCTGTTACCTGTTCGTCCGACCAAATACCCGGTGTGTCGGGGTAACCAACACCCATCGGTGTGACGGCGGTGGCTTCGCTCAGGATCAGTCCGGCCGATGCTCGCTGTACGTAGTACTCGGCCATTAACGGTGTAGGGATACGCCCGGCGCCGGCTCTGCAACGGGTGAGCGGAGCCATGACAGCGCGGTTGGGAAGGTTTAGATCACCCACTTGCAGAGGTTTGAACAAAAGTGACATTTTTTGACTCCTTCGATGTGATGGGGGTACGACTCCGATACGGGGGCTTTACAGAGCCGTACGTAGATGCTCTTGAAAGGTTTCGATCAAGGCTTCATTTCGCTTGTAGAAGATCCATTGGCCGACCTTTGTAGTGGTGACAAGTCCCGCTCGTTGCAGGCACGCGAGATGGGCTGAAACGGTGGAATGCGACAACTCGGTACGATCAAAGATACGTCCCGCGCATACACCGTTCTCGTACGGCAGCAACTGCTGTTGAAAGTGTTTTTCCGGTTCTTTCAACCAGGCCAGGATTTGCCTGCGAGCGGGATGGGACAAGGCTTTAAAAACCTCATCGGTATCTATTTCGCAGCATGGCGCTATAACATTCGTCATGCGACGTATCATAGTTCGTATGTTTACGAAATACAAGCTGTGCTAAGCTTAATGAGAGTCCACTTTGAACGAATCTGGTCCTTATTTCTTGATAGGGGTCGTTCTGCGACGTCAATCAATTGAATGTCATGTGGCAGTGCCTAGGTTTACGGGCTGCGTCAGTGGGGCGAAGTTGCGAACACGTGATTGCTTTGGATGGCGCAGCAGTAGTCCGATACCCTTCAGTGCCTGTCAGCAAAGCGCAGCTTTTCAAAGTGGATGAAGAATCAACGGCTGAACATGTGGGATGTAGTCGGGGCTCCAATGGTTGGTCTGCCCTGGAAGCCAATGTCTACGGGCATCTCCAAGGCATTGCCTGAAGACGACCTATCGATACGGGTTTCAGGGCCAGGCTCGGGCGCCCCAGATCATGCGTTTGGCGACGAAGTGGCGTAGCGGCGGGGCAAGGTTGAGCGCCAGCAGGCCGAGCCCACGGATGCATCTCAGCGGCGCGATGTCGTTGGAGAATAGTCGGACGATGCCGTCGGTGAAGGCCATGCTGCCGCGCCGGTCGATGGTGCGACCGCGAGCGTAAGCGGCCAGAGCGGCCGGGTGGCCGGGGTCGGGATGCTGGTGCAGGATTTCAGCGAGTTCCCAGGCGTCGCGCAGGCCGAGGTTGAAGCCCTGGCCGGAAACCGGGTGCAGGGTTTGTGCCGTGTTGCCGATCCACGCCTGCCGTTGCTGGGTGATCTGCGGGCGGACGCGCAGGGCGAGCGGGTAGCTGGCACGCGGTCCGGTGCTGACAAAGTCGATACGTTGGCCGAACTGCTCACGCAGGGCAGCAAGGAATTCCTGGTCGTCAAGGCAGAGCAAGCGTTCCGCTTTCTCCGGCGGTACGGTGAACACCACCGCGTAATCCTGACCGAAAGGTAACAGCGCCAGCGGTCCGTCCGGGGTGAAGCGTTCCCAGGCCCGATTGTGGTGCGGCGAGGCGGGTCGGACTTCGGCGACGATGGCGTGCTGTCCGTAATCACGAACCGTGATGTCGGGGTCGTTTTGCGGTGTGCCTTCGGCATGGACGACAAGTCGAGCCGTGATGCGGCGTGTGGCGTCCTGGTGTCTGACCGTAATCGCGGCTTCTTTTCTGCCGGTTTCGATCGTGTCGACGGTGCAGTTTTCGAGTAATTGCTCGGGCTGGATGCGCGCGTTCAGGGCGTCGGTGAGGTCGCGGTAGCGCATGACGTAACCGAGAGCCGGGGTGCCATAATCGTCGGCCGCGATCAGCGTGCGGCCAAAGCCGCCGCGCTGGGAAACGTGGATTTCACGGATCGCTGTGCCGGCGGCGGCATTCCAGGCCTTCAGCCGTTCGAGCAGTTGCTGGCTGCCGTGCGCCAGCGCCAGTGCGCGCGGGTCGTCGGCCCAGGCGCCGCGTGGACGGCGGTCAATGAGCGTCACCCGTAGCGGACTGTCGGCCAGCGCCAGCGCGAGCGTCATGCCCACCGGGCCGGCCCCGATGATGAGCACGTCCGTGCTCAGCGTGGGGTGCTCAGCCACGGCGCATGGCTTGTTCGATGTCGGCAACGGTTTTCGGTGCAGTGGTGTAAACCTCGCAACCGCTTTCGGTGACAAATACGTCGTCTTCGATACGGATGCCGATGCCATGAAGATGTTTGGGTACGTCGGCACCGGGACGGATGTAGAGACCGGGTTCGACGGTCAGCGCCATGCCGGCAACCAGCGTTACCCAGTCATCGCCGGTCTTGTATTCGCCGGCGTCGTGCACGTCGAGCCCGAGCCAGTGCCCGGTGCGGTGCATGTAGAAGGGCTTGTAGGCCTCGCTTTCGATGAGACCGTCGACGCTGCCGGCCAGCAGTTTGAGGTCGATCATGCCTTGCGTCAGGACGCGCAACGCAGCGTCGTGATAGGCGATGAAGGATGCGCCAGGTTTGATTGCGGCAATCGCCGCGTTCTGCGCGGCCAGCACGATTTCATAGGCTTCGCGCTGCACAGCGCTGAAGCGGCCGTTGACCGGGAAGGTGCGCGTGATGTCGGAGGCGTAGCCTTTGACCTCGCAGCCGGCGTCGATGAGAACCAGCGCGTTTTCGCCCAGCAATTTGTTGTTCTCGACGTAATGCAGGACGCAGGCATTACCGCCGCCGGCGACGATGGGCGAATAGGCGTGGCCGTCGGCGCCGCGCTTGCGGAATTCGTAGCCGATTTCAGCTTCGAGTTCGAATTCGGCCATGCCGGGGCGGCAGGCGCGCATGGCTCGCTTGTGCGCGGCCGAGGCGATAACGGCGGCACGGCGCATGATTCGGGCTTCGTGTTCATCCTTGAGCAGACGCATCCGGTCGAGCGGTTCGCGCAGGTCGTGCATTGTTCCGGGAGCGCGTTTGCCGGCGCGGGTTTGCGCCCGGACGGTGTTCAGCGCCGCGAAGATTCTCGCATCCCAGGAGCCGTCGTGGCCAAGCGCATGCCACAGGGTGCTGCGATTGGCAATCAGTTCGGGGAGCTTCAGTTCGAACTCGGAGAAGGTATAGGCCTCGTCAAAGCCGAAGGCCTCGCGCGCCGCTTCCGGGCCATAGCGGAAGCCGTCCCAGACTTCACGTTCCTCATTCTTCTCGCGGCAAAAAAGGATGGCGCGTGGTTCCTTGCCGCCGATCAGGACGATGACGGCTTCGGGTTCGGGGAATCCGCTGAGATACCAGAAGTAGCTGTCGAATCGGTAGGGATGGTAGGAGTCGCGGTTGCGCACGCGTTCCGCAGCGGTCGGAATGACGGCGACGCCATCACCGATTTGTTCGAGTAGCGCGGCGCGGCGCGTTGAGTGGGGTTCGAGTCTCATAAGGGTAGCTTCAATCCATGATCCAGCTGTTGGTCCAACTCGGCAAGGCGTTCGGGTGTTCCTACGTCGACCCAGCAGCCGGCGTGGCGTTCCCCGGTGATGATGCCCCGGGCAATTCCGGCGTCGAGCAGCGGGCGCATTTTCATGACGCTACCGACGCTAACGCCGGCGAAAAAGTCTGGCGAGAATACACCGGTTCCGGCATAGGTCAGCGCTGGCCCGATCCCCGTGCTGGCGTATCTGACGGTTTCACCATCGAGGCAGAAATCGCCGCCGGCATGCTGCGGCGGGTTGTCGACGAAGACAAGATGGGCCTGTCGGTTGGCGAGCGTGTGGGCGCGCCTAAAATCCCAGTCGCACCAGACGTCGCCATTGACCACCAGAAAAGGATCGCTGCCGAGCAGCGGCAAGGCCTTGGCGATGCCGCCCGCCGTTTCCAGCGCGCCGGGCGGTTCCGGCGAATAAAGGATATTCAGGCCGAAGCGGTTACCGTTGCCGAGTGCGGCTTCAATCTGTTCGCCGAGATGGGCGTGATTGATGACCACCTCGCGGAATCCGCTGGCCGCCAGACGTTCCAGATGCCAGACGATAAGCGGCTTGCCTCCGGCACAGAGCAGGGGTTTGGGCGTGATGTCGGTAAGCGGGCGCATGCGTTCACCGCGTCCGGCAGCGAGAATGAAGGCCTTCATCAAAAGGTATAGCCGACGTCGACCGGCCGG
>JANNNT010000233.1:0-2216 GCA_031398685.1 Rhodocyclaceae bacterium
ACAACCTGACGTCGACCATTCAGCCCTTCAAGGACTCCAGAATCTCTTGCCGCACATCGGTGATATCGCGGGCCCCCGTGGTATGGACGCCCTCGCAGGTGCCGTTCAGGGCGCAGCGCGTGCTGCGCGGACAGATGATCCGCGCGCTGTTGTTCAACGACTCCTCCACCCACGCGATGTTGAGCACCTTGGCCACCACGCGGATCGCGTCGGCTTCCGGCTTGAGGATCTTGGCGGCGCCGCCGTGGCGCCGGCATTCCTCGGCGATGTGTTCGACGATTTGCGTCGCGTCCATGCCGTTCGCCTCGAGCGCCGGAGCCAGATCGATGCCCACCGAAAGCACATGCGGATTGCCGGCCATGTCGCGCGTACGCACGGAATGACAGCAGTAAAGCAGCCAGCGATCCTCGTCGCGCAAGACCGAGATCTGCGAACCCGCTTCGGCTTGGTCATCGCCGATCAGACGGAAGACCGCCCAATTGGGGCACGGGTCGGACACGTGCGTCATGTTGCCCCAGGGCAGCGGGATGCCGTTGCCGCGGTAGACCGCACGCAGCAGGCCGGGGGGATAGGCATCGAAGAAGTGCCAATACGGGTACGGCGAGACCTTGGTCATTCGGCGCATGACAACGGCCGGCGTAAGCTCGAGTTTCTTGCCCACTTCGACGCGGTAGCGCTCGCGCGTGAGCAGTTGACGAAACGGTTGCTTCGGACACAGCAGCGCGCCAGCGAAGAAACTGCACTCGAAATCGCGCCACGCGTGCAATACGTCGCGCGGATCCATTCCGGCCACTTTGCCTTCATCTTCGGGGCAGCCGCCCATCTCACCGCCGGTCGCGTGCGCCGACTTCATGCCATCGCCCCCGTGCAAAACCTTGTGCGCAATATGGACGGCCAGATCGAACTTCAGGCGCGCCGGATCGGCTTGCAGCGCCTTGTTCAGATACACGGTGGCCGGCGCTTCGTAGAACGAGCGCACCATGCTGCGTAGTTCGCGTCCCTGGTTGCCGGCCAGAACGGGCTTGCGCTCGAACCAGCGCAGCTCGAGGCCATGGGCGGTGCAGATCCCCGTCACGTCCTCGACCGTCAACGGAAAAGCGCGCTTGCCCACGTCTTCTGCGGCCCGTTCCAGATCGGGAAACTCGTTGCGCGAGCTTTCCTGATACGAGCGGATCAGGAGGTGGGCGAACTGGCGGCCGGAGGTGCCGGTCTGCGACAGCAACTCCGGAATCGCCGATTGCAACAATTCTTTGGAGAACAGAAACGAGGGTTCGAGCGGAATCCGGGTCGCGCCCCCGGCGCTGGGCGCCGCTTTGACCGGTGTGATCGCCTCATTCTGATCGAAAAACCACGCCACGTTACGCTGGAAGACCTTGGCGAGCAGCAGCAACACCTGTTCTGCCGGGACGCGGCGTCCACTTTCGATCATGCTCAGATAGGACACCGAGGGCGCCGCCTGCGTGTCGATCTGGGTGCACCGCTGCGACAACTCTTCGAGCGTCATGTGGTTTTGCTTGCGCAGGGCACGCAACTTCGCCCCGAGAAAGTGGCTGTTCCGGCCTAGGTTTGCCATTACCGCTCCAGGGAAATCCGGCGGGTGAAAATCACGGGGGCCATGGCTGTCAACTTTACATTGTGAAATTTCTGTTTGTGAATTTTCGCAACTTTGTGAAGTTAGCATAGCCCAACGAACACCACTGATCAACCGCGACAACAGAAAAGGAGCTTTCGAAAATGGCGACACAGCAGACGAACGTTGGCAACGCCCCCGACGCCCTACGCGCCGAGTGGCGCACCGACAAACGTTGGGCCGGCATCACGCGCGGTTACGACGCCGAAGCCGTCGTCCGCCTGCGCGGCAGCGTGCACATCGAGCATACGCTGGCTCGCCTGGGCGCCGAAAAACTCTGGAAGCGGATGCATGAACTGCCTTTCGTCAATGCCCTGGGGGCCTTGACCGGCAACCAGGCCATGCAACAGGTCAAGGCGGGGCTGCCGGCCATCTATCTGTCCGGCTGGCAGGTGGCGGCGGATGCCAACGACAGCCTGTCGATGTATCCCGACCAGTCGCTCTACGCGGTGTCCAGCGTACCGACGGTGGTCAAGCGCATCAACAATGCCTTGCTGCGCGCCGACCAGATCCAGCACATGGAGGCGCAGCAGAGTGGAAAGCTCCCCGAGATCGACTACCTGGCCCCCATCGTCGCCGATGCCGA
>JANNNT010000250.1:0-3718 GCA_031398685.1 Rhodocyclaceae bacterium
CCGAATTTATCGTCGGTGTAGCGGGTCGGCTGCAGCGACTTCACGAGGCGCGAATCGCCGATGACTTCGCTGATTCCTTTCTTGATGTCGGCCAGAATGCGTTCGACCAGCGGATAGGCTTCCGGGTGCACCGATGACGCATCGAGCGGGTTGTTGCTGCCATTGATGCGCAGGAAGCCAGCCGCTTGCTCAAACGTCTTGGCACCCATGCGCGGGACGTCAAGCAGAGCTTTGCGGTTGGGAAAAGCGCCATTCTTGTCGCGGTAGCTGACGATGTTGGCGGCGAGCGTGCTGTTGAGGCCGGAGACGCGCGTGAGCAACGGTACCGACGCCATATTCACGTCGACACCGACAGCGTTCACACAGTCCTCGACCACGCCGTCGAGCGCGCGTGCCAGCTTGGTCTGGCTGACGTCGTGCTGGTACTGGCCGACGCCGATGGATTTGGGATCGATCTTGACCAGTTCGGCCAGCGGATCTTGCAGGCGACGGGCAATCGAAACGGCGCCGCGCAGGCTGACGTCGAGTTCCGGGAATTCACGCGAAGCGTATTCGGAGGCCGAGTACACCGAGGCGCCGGCTTCGGAAACGACAATCTTGGTCATGTGCAAGTCGGGGACCAGCCTGATCAGGTCGGCCGCCAGTTTGTCGGTTTCACGCGAGGCGGTGCCGTTGCCGATGCTGATCAGATCAACATGGTGCTTCTTCGCCAGACCGGCCAGCGTATGCAGGGAGCCGTCCCAGTCGCGGCGCGGTTCGTGCGGGTAGATGGTGGCGGTGTCGATCATCTTGCCGGTGGCGTCGACGACGGCGACCTTGCAGCCGGTGCGGATGCCGGGGTCGATGCCCATGGTGGCGCGCTGGCCAGCCGGTGCGGCGAGCAGCAGGTCGTGCAGATTGGAACCGAAAACGCGGATCGCTTCCACTTCGGCGCGTTCACGCAGGGCATTCATCAGATCGAGCTCAAGGTGCAGGAAGACCTTGATGCGCCACGTCCAGCGCACGGTGTCGGCCAGCCACTTGTCGGCGGGGCGCCCCTGATCGCTGATCTCAAAACGCTTGGCGATACGCGCCTCGCAGGGGTTGTGGCCGACCGGCTTGTTGGCTTCATCGAGTTCGCTATCGAGCAGCAGCGCGACTTGCAGCATGCCCTCGTTGCGCCCGCGGAAAAGGGCAAGCGCACGGTGCGATGGAATGGCACCTACCGGTTCGGAGTAATCGAAGTAGTCGCGGAACTTGGCGCCGTCGGTTTCCTTGCCTTCGATTACGGTTGATTTCACCACCCCGTGCGCTTCCAGGTAATCGCGCAAAGCGCCCAGAAGTTGCGCGTCTTCGGAAAACCGCTCCATGAGAATCTGGCGCGCGCCGTCGAGCACCGCCTTGATGTCGGCAAAACCGGCGTCGGCGTTGATGAAGCGCTCGGCTTCGGACTCGGGTTTCAGCGTCGGGTCGGCGAGCAGGGCCTCGGCGAGTGGTGCCAGGCCGGCTTCGCGGGCGATCTGTGCCTTGGTGCGGCGCTTGGGCTTGTAGGGTAGGTAGAGGTCTTCGAGGCTCTGCTTGGTTTCAGCATCGTTGATCTGGGCGGCGAGTTCGGGCGTCAGCTTGCCCTGTTCGTCGATTGAAGCCAGGATGGCGGCGCGGCGGTCTTCGAGTTCGCGCAGGTAGGTCAGGCGTTCGTCGAGCAGGCGCAACTGGATGTCGTCCAGCCCGCCGGTGACTTCCTTGCGGTAACGGGCGATGAAGGGCACGGTGGAGCCTTCGTCGAGCAGGGTTACAGCCGCGGTAACCTGCTCGCGGCGGGCACCGATTTCTTCGGCGATTTTCAGGGTAATGCGTTGTTCAACAGAAGATACCATCAGCTTTTGATCTTTTAAAAAAAGGGCGAACTATGCGCAATTGCGAGGAGAATTTCAAGCGCCGCATTCTTGGCGAGGCGCGAATGTTCTGCCGTCGGACCGGACGCAGGGTGGTTGAAATCGCCTTCGCGCCCGGACGCTCGATACGTCAAAGCCGATAGGCGCCAACGATGCGCTGCATGTCCGCCGCCAACTGATCAAGCTCCTTTGCTGAATGGGCGCTATGCTCGGCTGCGGCACAACTTTCTTCCGACATCTGGGCGATACGTTCCACTTGGGTGGCGATATTGTTGGTCGCCGAGCCCTGCTCGCGGATGGCGGAGGTGATTTCTTCAACCATGTTTACTGAGCGTCGGCTGCCTTCGCCAATCTGTCGAATGGATTCGTTGGCCTCCTTGGCCCGTTCGACGCCTTGCGAGACTTTCTTGACCACGCCCTGCATGCTGCTTACTGCGCCGCCGGCGCTGACGCGCATGCTCTCGATGGTGCCGGCGATTTCCTGGGTGGAGACCGATGTGCGCTCGGCCAGCTTGCGTACCTCGTCGGCGACCACGGCGAATCCGCGTCCCTGTTCGCCTGCCCGCGCCGCCTCGATGGCCGCGTTCAAAGCCAGCAGGTTGGTTTGATCGGAGACTTCCTTGATGACGGCCACGACGTTGGAGATTTTCTGGCTGTGTTGTTCCAGTCCAAGGATTAGCGCCGAAGCTTCATTAACGGTCGCGGCAATGTCCTGAATGTCATTGACTGTCTGTCCGATGACCTTTTCACCGGCGACCGACAACTGGCCCGATTCGCTGGAAATTCGATTAGCCTCCTGCGCCCGGTCAGCGACATGATTGATGCTGACGGTCATTTCCTCCACGGTTGCCGCCATGTTGGAAGCGGCTTCGCTCTGCTGGCGCGATGCCGTGGACACCTGGTTAGAACGCGTGGCCATCTGGTTGGCGGCAGACGATACCGATTGCGCTCCCGAAGCGACCGATTTCAGGTTGTCCTGGAGTTTGTCAAGCAAGCGGTTGAGCGCCTGGGTGGTTTGTCCTATTTCGTCCTGGCGATTCACGACGGCCCGGGTCGTGAAGTCCAGATCGTTCTCGATTCGGTGCACCATCGATTGGATCTGGCCCAAGGCCAACTTGATGTTGTTAAGGAGGAGAAATCCGAGCACGCCGACTGTGACTACGCCCAGCAGGATGGTAGCCAACGAGATGGTTTGCCCTTGCTTGGCGCTGGCAATTGCTTCGCTGGCAGTGGCTCCGGCATTCTTCGCGTTGAACGTCATGTGCTCGTCGAATCCGGCAAGCGTTTTTGCGCCCGCCTCGGCTCCACGCAAAGCCATAAAGCTTCTCGCCGCGTCCTTCTCGTCCTCCTTCGATTTGCTCAATACCGTGTTTTTTACGACTTCGACGTAGTTCTTCAGGTTTTTGTCATTGGCTTCCAGAAGCTTCCTGTCTTCGTCGCTGGAGACGTGTTTCTCGTAGTCCTTGAGCAGTTGAAACACCTGCTTCGTATTTGTTTCCAGGGCTTCCTCGATTTTTCGCATGCCAGATTCGGAGGAGGTGGTGATGTGAATGTAGGCATTGACTCTCATCTCCATGAACTTCTGGCGCGCTTCGCCCAATATCTGGATGCTTGCCAGACTCCCGTCATTGATGCGCCTGATGTTTTCGGATTCCTTGTTCGCCACGGATATCCCGACAAACCCGACAATGAGCAGGGCCAGGACTGAGGTTCCGATCATCAGCATGAGACGATGAGCGATGGTAAGGTTTTTCATCTTGATATCTCCTGGATATTTCGTCTGGGCTGAGCTTCTGTTTGTTGATCGTATGCGGTCGCTACCCAAGCATGGGGTGTTGCAGGGA
>JANNNT010000287.1:0-3428 GCA_031398685.1 Rhodocyclaceae bacterium
TTTGCCATCGGTGGAGAAATCACAACGGCGCGGACGGAAATCAACGCTTCCCGAACCCAGACCGCGAGTCAGTTTCTGCAGCAGATACAATTCTTCAAGTGTTGAATGAGGCGAAGCCAGCGAAGCAATGGCTTCACCGCCCTCTGTATTGGCTATATCCTTGAGCGCATGCGAAGCATAGTCCAGCGCGACATTCCATTCGACTTCGCGGAGTGCGCCATCAACGCGGATCAGCGGCTTCTGCAAACGCTCACTGGAATTCAGCGCTTCATAGGAAAAACGGTCTTTGTCGGATATCCAGCACTCGTTGACGTCTTCATTCTCGCGCGGCAAAACGCGCATGACACGGTTGTTCTTGACCTGCAGTGTCAGATTCGAGCCCATGCTGTCGTGCGGGCTCACCGACTTGCGACGTGACAGTTCCCAACTGCGGGCAGAGTAACGGAACGGTTTGGAGGTCAAGGCGCCAACCGGGCACAGGTCGATCATGTTGCCCGACAGTTCGGAATCAACCGTGCGACCGACAAAGGTTTGAATCTCTGAATGCATATTGCGATTGGCCATACCGAGTTCCATTACACCGGCGATTTCCTGACCAAAACGAACGCAACGTGTGCAGTGAATACACCGTGCCATTTCCTGCATTGAAACCAGCGGACCAATTTCCTTGTGGAAAACGACGCGCTTTGCTTCTTCGTAGCGCGACGCACTGCCACCATAACCAACCGCCAGGTCCTGCAACTGGCACTCACCCCCTTGATCGCAGATCGGACAATCGAGTGGGTGATTGATCAGCAGAAACTCCATCACGCCCTTCTGGGCCGTGACGGCAAGTTCCGAGTGCGTAAACACCTTCATGCCGGCTGTAACCGGAGTGGCGCAAGCCGGCATGGGTTTTGGTGCTTTCTCGACCTGCACCAGACACATCCTGCAACTAGCAGCAATGGAGAGTTTCTTGTGGTAGCAAAAATGCGGGATATAGGCGCCAACAAGCTGGGCGGCATCCATAATGGTACTGCCCGCTGGCACTTGTACCTGTTTGCCGTCAATTTCAATATCTAGCATATCGCTACCTTAGACCGTTGCCTTGAAGAAGCCGCTACCCGCGCGCTGTACGTCAAGCGGAACGAGGCACTTCTTGTGTTCAATGTGGTAAGCAAACTCGTCACGGAAATGTTTGACGAAACTCTGTACCGGCATCGATGCGGCGTCGCCAAGCGCACAAATGGTGCGCCCCATGATGTTGGTGGTAACACTGCCCAGCAGATCCAGGTCATCCGGGCGTCCTTGCCCGTTTTCGATGCGATGGACGATCTTGTACAGCCAATTGGTGCCTTCGCGGCACGGCGTACATTGCCCGCAGGACTCTTCGTAGTAAAAGAAGGACAATCGCTCAAGCGCCTTCACCATGCAGGTTGTCTCATCCATGACGATGACCGCACCAGACCCGAGCATCGAACCAGCCTTGCTGATGGAATCGTAGTCCATCGTGCAGTTCATCATGATGTCACCGGGAACAACCGGCGAAGACGAACCGCCAGGAATGCACCCCTTGAGCTTACGCCCGCCGCGCATGCCGCCTGCCATTTCAAGCAGAGTTGAAAAAGGCGTGCCCAGCGGAATCTCGTAGTTACCCGGCTTGTTGACATGCCCGGAAATCGAGAACAATTTGGTACCACCGTTGTTGGGCTTCCCTGCTTCAAGGTAAGCCTCGCCGCCAAGGTTCATGATGAACGGAATGGCACCGAAGGTCTCGGTGTTGTTAATCGTCGTCGGCTTGCCGTACAGACCAAAGCTGGCCGGGAACGGCGGCTTATAGCGCGGTTGGCCTTTCTTGCCTTCGATCGACTCGAGGAGTGCGGTTTCTTCGCCGCAGATATAGGCACCGTAACCATGATGGGCAAAAAGCTCGAAATCAAAACCGGAGTCGAGAATACTCTTGCCAAGCAGGCCAGCAGCACGTGCTTCGTCCAACGCCTCTTCAAAGCGCGTGTAGACTTCCCATACTTCGCCGTGAATGTAGTTGTAGCCACGAGCCGCGCCCATGGCATACCCGGCAATGATCATCCCTTCGATAACCGAATGCGGATTAAAAAGCAGAATGTCCCTATCCTTGAAGGTTCCCGGCTCACCCTCGTCCGAATTACAGACAACATACTTGTCGCCCGCAAAGGAACGGGGCATGAAGCTCCACTTCAGACCGGTCGGAAAGCCGGCACCGCCGCGGCCGCGCAGGACGGATTTCTTGATTTCATTGATCACCTGATCCTGCGTTGTTTTCTCGGTAAGAATTCTCTTTAACGCCGAGTAGCCGCCGCGTTTGACGTAATCGTCCAGCCGCCAAGCGCGGTCGCCATCGAGGCCGACGGTGAGCATCGGGTTGATTGCACCGAGGATCGCCATTATTCGAGCTCCGCCAGCAGTTTGTCGATTTGCTCTGGCAGCATGCAGCTACACATGCGGCGATTATTGACCAGCATCACCGGTGCATCACCGCAAGCGCCCATGCACTCGCCTTCCTTGAGCGTAATCTTGCCATCTGGTGTCGTCTCATTGAAAGCGACACCCAACTTCTTCTTGAGGTACTCGCCGGCATCAACGCCACCGGACAACATGCAAGGCAGATTGGTACAGACGGTCAGTTTGTATTTGCCGATCGGCTTGAGATCGTACATGTTGTAGAAGCTGGCTACTTCATAGGCCGCCATCGGTGCCATGCCGAGATAGTTGGCAACACTCTCGATGGCCTCACTCGGCAACCAGCCCTGCTCTTCCTGGGCAATCGCCAGCGCCGCCATCACCGCTGATTGCTTCTGATCAGTCGGATACTTGGCGATCTCTCGATCAATTCTCTTTAGGGATTCTGAAGTCAGCATTAGCGGTCAATCTCGCCAAAAACGATGTCTATTGTGCCGACCATCGTTACTACGTCGGCAATCATGTGGCCACGCGTCAGTTCATCCATCGCCGACAGATGGACATAACCTGGCGACCGAATCTTCAGTCGATACGGCTTGTTCGCGCCATCCGAAATCGCGTAGATACCGAACTCACCCTTCGGGTGTTCAATGGCCGAGTAGACCTGCCCCTCAGGCACATGCATACCCTCAGTACACAGCTTGAAGTGGTGAATCAACTCCTCCATGTTCGACTTCATGCTTGCACGTGGGGGAGCGGCCACCTTGTGGTTGTTGGTGATTACCGGGCCGGGATTCACACGCAGCCAGTCGATACACTGCTTGATGATGCGATTTGACTGGCGCAATTCCTCAACACGCACAAGATAACGGTCATAGCAATCGCCAGTCACACCAACTGGAATATCAAAATCGACGCGGTCATAGACGGCGTAGGGCTGTTTCTTGCGCAGATCCCAAGCAATTCCCGAACCGCGCAGCATCGGTCCGGTAAAGCCCAACTGCATGGCG
>JANNNT010000318.1:0-2003 GCA_031398685.1 Rhodocyclaceae bacterium
CAGCTTCGATACCATCCTTACGCGCATCAAGGCGGCTGAAATACCGTACCGCAGCAGCGTTCATGGCCCGGTCGACTACTGCATCGACACGCAGCACGGCGGCAGCATCGTCTACTGGAACGAGCCGGATGGTCATCAATGGGAAATGCTGACGGTCAGCTATGCACGTCAGGCGTTGTAAATCAGGGCGTATGACGGCGCCGCTTAGCCCTTCTTTGCAGCGGACTGCCTTCGGCCGCCACTGAACTCAAACGCTGAGCACACTGGGAGAGAACCATGAAACAGATCCTCGTTTATTCAGATTCGTTGTCGTGGGGCATCATTCCGACCACTCGGAAGCGCCTGGTATTTGAACAGCGCTGGCCCGGCGTGGTGGAGGCTGAACTTAACGCCCAAGGCCACAAGGTGCGCATCATCGAAGACTGCCTGAACGGTCGTCGCACGGTGTGGGAAGACCCGTTCAAGCCGGGCCGCAACGGTTTGACCGGCCTCGCCCAGCGCATTGAAGTCAATTCGCCGCTTGAAATGGTCGTGCTCATGCTCGGCACCAACGACTTTCAGTCCATGCATGATCACAATGCCTGGCACTCGGCCCAGGGAATTGCCACGCTGGTGGCGGCCATCCGCCAGGCGCCGATAGAACCGGGAATGCCAGTGCCCGAAATCCTGGTAGTTGTTCCGCCGCCGATCCGAACCCCAAAAGGCCCGATCGCGCCGAAGTTCGAGGGCAGTGAGCGTAAGTCGCTTGGTTTGTCCGAGGCTTACCGGCAAGTCTGCCTTGAGCTCGGTTGCGCGTTTTTTGATGCGGCCACCGTTACCACCTCCAGCGATGTCGATGGCGTGCATCTCGATGCCGGGCAGCACACCACGCTGGGTCGGGCCATTGCCGGAGCTATCGCGCCCATGCTGGAAAAGGGTGCCGACGGCAGCACGTGGAATATGCTACTGGCTGTTTAGTTGCACGGTGTGCTGGCAACGTAAAGGCGGGGTCTGCTTACCTTCCGCCGGCCTTCACCTCAACCCATTCCCTTTACGTTACGGAGACGACCGTGCAGCTTTCTCACCCCTACTTTCGCGAAGCCGGCGCCGGTGAAGGTGTCGTTTGCACCCACGCCAATGCAAGCGCGTCGACACAATGGCGTCCGCTCATGGAGCGCTTGTCTCCGAACTTCCGGGTCTTCGCCCCGGATTCGCTTGGGGCGGGCAAGAGTCCCGCCTGGCCCGACGACCGGGTGGTAACCCTGCGCGACGAGGTCGCCTTGCTTGAGCCGGTCTTTTCGCTCGCCGGCCGCCCGTTGTGCCTGGTCGGGCACTCCTACGGTGCGGCGATAGCGCTCGTCGCCGCCTCGACTCATCCCGGCATGGTCCGCGCGATGGCTCTGTATGAGCCAACGCTTTTTTCGCTGCTTGAAGAGGAAGCCCAGGGGCACGAGGCCACCATCGAAATCCGCGAGGCAGCCGCGGACTCAGCTCTGGCCATTGATGCCGGTGACCCGTCAGCCGCTGGCGCCCGATTCATCGACTACTGGATGGGCGCGGGCACTTGGAACACGATGCCCGAGTCCCGCCAGAGCATCGTTGCCGCATCGATGTCCAATATCCGGGGCTGGGCTCATGCGCTCTTCAACGAGCCAACGCCGCTGCAGGCGTTCGGGACTCTGACAATGCCAGTTCTCCTTATGGTCGGTGGCAAATCGCCGCCGTCGTCACGCGGCGTGACCCGGCTATTGGCCGGCGCCCTCCCGAACGCCCGCGTCGTCGAGTTCCCTGAGCTTGGCCACATGGGGCCGATCACTCACCCGGAACGGGTCAACGAAGCTATTGCGCGCTTCATTCAACCTTAAAAACTCAGTTCGAACCACAACGACAGCGCGACACGGATGCGCTGTCCGCATCAACCGATGTTGCCTTCTGATGTGAGCGGAGACGCACGACTAGGAGCGCCTTATGCCGAACGAACAGCCAACCATGACGTTTGAACTTCTGCGCATCGCGGATGTCAT
>JANNNT010000339.1:0-11616 GCA_031398685.1 Rhodocyclaceae bacterium
CCGAATTCCGGTTTGACGAGCTGGGCGTTACAGGCGTCCCAGATCATCGGTGCGGTTTTCTCCGACAGCGTTTCGTAAATCCCGAAGTAGCGTTGCAGTTCGAGGTGCGTCCAGTGGTAGAGGGGGTTGCCGATCAGGCGCGGGACGGTCTTCGCCCAGGCGAGAAAGCTGCGATAGTCGGGTTCGTGACCGGTGATGTCGTCCTCGGGCACGCCGTTCGAGCGCATGGCGCGCCATTTGTAGTGATCGCCGCCGAGCCAGGCGTGGGCGATGTTCTTGAACAGGGCATCATGGGCGATGTCGGCCGGCGGCAGATGGCAGTGGTAGTCGATGATCGGCATCGCCGCGGCGTAGTCGTGATACAGCCGCTGCGAACTTTCGTCCGGCAGCAGGAAGTCGGCGTTCATGAAGGGTTTCAAAAAGGCAACTCCTTGATTTGTCTCAACGGGGTGAACTCTCGGAAAAAAAGACCAAGGTTCCAGCGATCCACTGGAACCCGAGCATGGGCACGCTGCGATTATGGTAAGAAAGCGCGTCGGCATCCAATGCTATTTATGAAGGGTCCCATGCATTAATGGTATGTGCCCAAGCGGCCGATTCGGCCTTTGCCGGTATTTGATCGGTTGTGCTGTTATATTCATTCTCCGGTGTTATGGTTTTTCGGGAGCAAACCAACATGGATGTCCGTCGGCTGAAATACTTCATCGTGACCGCAGAAGAGCGGAGCATCAGCCGGGCAGCGGAAAAACTGCACATCACGCAACCCCCCCTTACCCGCCATATCCAGTCTCTGGAAGAAGAGCTGGGGGTGCAGCTGTTTACGCGCACCAACTGGGGAGTCGAACTCACTCAGGCCGGCAAAGCGTTGCTGGGTCACGCACGCAACATCAAGGCGCACGTCGAACTGGCGACAGAGGAGATCAGGAGAGTGGCCACCGGCCAGGCCGGGCGAATCGACATCGGTGTTTTTGGCTCGGCCATGCTGAATATCGTTCCGCGCATTCTCAGTGCCTTTGCGGCATCGCATCCGGATGTCAATGTCGTGCTGCACAATGCACCCAAAGGGCGGCAAATCGAGGCCTTGCACCAGGGGCGCATCCTGATTGCCTTTGACCGCTACCTCCCGGAGTCTTCCGAGCTGCGGGCTGAACTGGTCAGCAGTGAACCCTTGTGGATCGCGCTTAACCAGCGTAACCGGCTGATACATCAGCCGAACATCACCCTGGCCGATCTGAGAAACGAACCGCTGATCGGCGAACAGGATCAGAGTGTGTTTTTTGCAAGCCAGGCCTTGTTCAGGTATCACAACTTTGAACCCCTGGTCGTACACAAGGCGGCGGACATGATTTCGGCCGTGGTCATGGTTGCCGGAGGATTTGGCAGTGCATTGGTGCCGGAATCGCTACTCAACCTGCAGTTGCCGGACGTCGTTTATCGCCCGCTGGTTACGGAAGTAGATGCCCTGATCGACCTGCACTGTGTTTACCGAAAAGACGAGCATTCCCCGCTGCTTACTGCGTTGCTGGAGTGCGTCCATGCCTATCGCAACCAGAATCAGTCCGGTTTGCGGCTTGACGGCATCGTTTCAGCCTGACTCAACCGAATCCGTCCTAAACAGTGACGTATTCACCGAGGCGCGGCAGACGGACCTCAGGCCAGCCCAACTGGTCGCGGATCGCCTGGGCGAAACTGGTTGAAGCGCCGGCTTCGCCATGCACCACAAAGGTATTCCTCGGCGGCGTGTGAAACCCGCGCAGCCAGCCGATGAGCGTTGTCTGATCGGCGTGAGCTGACAAACCGCCGACCGTACAGATGCGCGCCCTCACCGGAACCGGCTGTCCCAAGATATGAACCAGACGCGCCCCATCGACCAGTCGTCGGCCCAGCGTCCCCATCGCCTGGAAGCCGACGATCAGGATGGTGCACTCGCTGCGCGGCAGGTTCTCGCGCAGATGGTATTTGATCCGCCCGGCTTCGCACATGCCGCTGGCCGAAATGATTACCGCATTACTGCGGATGTCATTCAGCGCCCTGGAACCTTCGACGTCGGCGACATACTCAATCTTCATTTTATCCGGATGCGCCTGCAGCCAGTCGACCAGCTCACGGGTTTGCGCATCCAGCAGTTCCGGATGCTCCAGCGTAATTTGCGTTGCGGCATTGGCCATCGGCGAATCAACGTAGACCTTGAGCGGCGAGAGCCGCTTGCGCCGTACCAGATCGGCCAGAATGAACATGATCTCCTGGGTGCGACCAACAGCAAAGGAAGGAATGATCAGATTGCCATGGGTGGCGCGGGTACGCTCGAAGGCGTCAACGATTTCATCTTCGGTTTCCGGCATTGAACGGTGCTGGCGATCTCCATAGGTCGATTCGATCAGCAGAACGTCGGCTTCGGCGATCACTTTCTCCGGATCTCTCAATACCGGGCGGTCCCGCATGCCAAGATCGCCGGAAAACACCAGTTTGCGCGGCCGCCCCTCGCCCCGGACCGTGACCTCCAGCCAGGACGAACCGAGAATGTGACCGGCGTCGTGAAAACACACGTCGATCGTATCCATCGGGCAGATTGTCTTGCCATAGACTGCCGGCCTCAGCAAGGCGAGCGCCGACAATGCCTGAGCCACGGTGTAGAGTGGCGCGGGCACACTGCGGTCGCCGGTGCCACGACGATGCCGATGGCGCAACTGCCATTCCGTTTCCTTTTCCTGAATGTGGGCACTGTCGGGCAGCAACACTTTGAGCAGATCGATCGTCGCCGGTGTCGCATAGATCGGTCCGCGATAGCCCAGCATCACCAGACGCGGCAGCAGACCGGAATGGTCGATATGCGCATGGGTCAGCAATACGAAGTTGATGGTCCGTACGTCAAAGCCAAAATCAAACGCCCGCAGATTCTTCGTGCGGGCCTCAGGCCCGCCCTGGAACATGCCGCAGTCGACCAGAAACCGGGTCGTCCCCGATTCCACGAGCGTGCAGGAACCGGTCACTTCCCCGGCCGCTCCAAGGAATCCCAATCGCATTATCAAATCCTCCTATAGCGGTCTAGCATGAACTGCAAGGGCGCAAAAGACAACGAGCCCGTTATGGCACCGCTATTCGTGATCCCTGTCGCGCCCGAGCAGGCTAAGACGGACGAGATCGATTGCACTCATCAACTTGACATGATCAATCGGTTTTTCCAGAAAATCGACGGCATGGGTACGGAAAGCATCACGCGCCGAATCAACATCGCCCTGACCGGCCATCAGGATTGCGGGCAACTTGCAGCCTGTTTCCAGCAAACGTTTCTGCGGCATCAGTCCGTCCACACCCGGCATGCGAATATCAATCAGCATGCAGCCACACCATTCTGGTCGGTAAGCCTTGAGAAAACTCTCCGCATCCGCAGAAAGGGCAATCCCGGCTGGCGATCAAGAATTCTCGCTAATCCAGCACTCCCGCCTTCCTACAGTGCGTCGATGCCCGATCCAGAGCGAGGCGAACCCAGGTTTCTTTTCACCATCGCCGACCGCGCGCGGCATTGAGAAACTCATCAAGAATGGGCGTGCAATCCAATAATGATTGATTGCCCGGCGGATGAAATTCCGGGTGCCATTGGAGGCCCAGCACATACGGTTTCCCTTCCAGGCGGATGGCTTCGATTATTCCATCATTCTTGCTGCGAGCTTCAGCCCGCAAGCCTCGCCCAAGAGCCTTGATCGACTGATGGTGAATCGAGACAACCTCGCCACCGGTCATCTCTGGATACAGACTGGCCAGCCCTGAATTGCTTTCCCATTCAATGGCATGAGTGTGCCGATCATAATCCGAGTGAACGTGCACTCCCGCGGTTTCAATTTGAGTCGCGATGTCCTGGTACAAGGTTCCGCCAAGCGCGACATTGATCAGTTGAGCGCCGCGACCAATACCGAGTACTGACTTCCCGGCTTCCATGAATTCGTGGAGCAGTTCCATCTCGTAGGCGTCGCGCACCCGGTCGCCCGCCCAATCCGGATGCAAAGGCTCCTCACCATAAGTCTGCGGGTTAATGTCGGATCCACCTTGCAGAATCAGGCCATCCAGACATTCCGGATAGCCCGAGAGCTTGATACTGCTGCGATGGACGAGTCCATCGCCACTGACGGAGGGAATCATGAGGACCATCACCTCACGCGACATGGCCCAGTGAGTAACGGATTGCTCCAGATATTGCAGGGATTTTGACTGTAATCCGATTGCACCGACTTGAGGATGATAGATGCGAGCGGAAAGACCAATACGCAGGGGACGTCGGATCATCTGTTTTTGCCTCCACTTCAAGTTTCAGTTTGACGCTGATTAATCGCCACAAAACAGCAAAAAGACCAATACACTTGGGTTAATAGCTCTCCCGAACACCAAAATCAAGTTGAACGGTAAAAAGTGGCAATCCCAGGATCCGGAACACCTCATTACATAAGCTTTCAGGAAAGAGCATTGAGTCTACATTTGTTTGCAATATAATTGAAGCACTCAAACAGCGCAAATTTCCACAAAATCATGGATGTTCACGTCACACCACCGAACCAACTGACCCTGGATGTTCTGCAGCAATTTCGGATAATCTACGGCAGCATGCGCCAGTATTTCCGTGAGGTGGAAGAGCGTTGCGGTCTTTCCGGTTCCCAGATGTGGGTCCTTCAAGAGGTCCAGCGAACCCCGGGGCTGGGGGTAACAGAGCTCGCAAGCCGCATGGGAATCCATCAATCCACCTGTAGCCAACTGGTTGAAAAGCTTGTAAACCAAGGTTGTCTGATTAAAAATCGCCCGCATGACGATCAACGCCGGGTTGGACTTTGTCTCGCAGCTGATGGCCTCAAGGCCATCGCTGCCCTGCCCGGCCCGGCGGAAGGAATGCTTCCCGAAGCGCTTGCTGCCATACCGGATGTGGCCATAAAAACATTGCATATCAATCTATCTGAATTGATTCGCCATTTACCCGGGAAAAATGACACCTATGCCCGTACACCGTTGGCCAACATGGTGCGATTTCAAGGCCAAAATGACGCTTAGTCAACGCAAGCCAAGGCAACCCTGCTTGCCCTTAATTTCTCTCGCTGGTTCCGCTTTCCGTCTCGGTTGCCTGTTTGTAGCCGCCCTGGCACTCTATGGATGCAGCACGCCGCAACCCAGCGCCCAGTCACTCCCGACTGAATCGACGCCAGTTGTCGCTCCCTCCATAACACAAGCCTCGGTCGTGGAGACGGCTCCACCGGAAGTTGAGGTAAAACCGATCGTGACCGTCCCTGAAGCTGATGCAATCTTTTTTCCTCCAGGCTCCACAACGGTGGACGCTACAGGCAAAGAAAAACTCCGTCAGCATGCGGATCGCCTGAAGCAGAACCCTAAGGCATTTGTGACTCTGGTGGGGTACACCGACGGCCAGGGGAGCCGAAACTACAATCTGGCTATCGCGGAAGAGCGACTCACTGCGGTCAACAAATTGCTTCGGACCTACGGCGTGTCGCCTGGGAAAATTCGCCACAATCGAATCGGTAGCGTCAAGACCCCGACGGCATGCACATCAGCTGACTGCCGACAAAAATTGCGCAGGGTCGAATTGGTGTATTCGCCATAAGGGTTAAGATGTTGTCGATTGCAGTAACTCAAATCTTTCCCGGAGGCGAGGTGGTTGTAGGCCCGGAGAGGCTATTCAAAATGAAATGCTCAACGAGGTGGGAGAACAATAGTGGTGAAGAACATCATAACGACGGCGTTGATCGTCTCTTCTTCATTGATCACGACCGCATGCCGTACAGAGAGCGTTCACGGTGTTCTTGCAGTTCGTTTTGCAGATGAGGAACCCATGGTCACTGCGATTGTCATTCCGCCGCCAGAAAATGGCGAATACCGTATGCATTACGCCCTTCACCACGGTGATGGCGTGTGCTTATTGACTGGCCAGATTGCAGATGAAAATACTCTTTTTTTCAGTGCTTGCGAGGGCGTAAGCGGAACCGGGAAGATCTCGTGCAACGACGGGCGCGCTCTGAATCTTCAATGGTCGTTAACTTCGTGCCGGGGGGGATACGGTCGCTCCATTGAACATGCCGGTCCCAGCTTCTTCTTTGGTTTTGAGCAAGACGAGGAAAAAGCGTTCGATCAGCTAAAAAAGGCTCAGCAGGAAAACTGAAAGCCTGCAAACTGCCGTCAGCTCCCGACTGAGCCCTGAGCTGTACCACGGTTGACTCTAGGGTTTTGGCCAACTAAAAAGCCCTGATGTCTCGGGGCTTTTTTATCAAACGCTACAGAACACTTCGCAGGCGTACTTTAAAACGGTATATCGTCATCCATGTCTTCAAAGCTTGGCGCTTTTTTGGCTGGCGCGGTGGAACGTGGAGCGCCGGACGGCGCTGAGGACGGCATGCTGCCACCGTATTCCGCTTCGCCCCCTGAGGAAGACGCGGCGTTCTGGCGTCCGCCCAGCATCTGCATTTCGGTGGCCTCGATTTCAGTCGTGTAACGCTCCTGCCCCTCTTTGTCCTGCCACTTGCGGGTACGGATACGGCCTTCGACATAAACCGCAGACCCTTTCTTGAGGTACTGACCGACGATCTCCGCGAGCTTCCGGTAGAAAACAACGCGATGCCATTCGGTGATTTCCTTCTTCTCACCGGAAGCCTTGTCCTTCCAGGACTCGGTGGTCGCCAGGCGGATATTCGCCACAGCCTCGCCGTTGGGCATGTAGCGGGTTTCGGGGTCGGCACCCAAGTTGCCGACGAGAATCACTTTATTGACCGAAGCCATGTTGCCTCCTCCATGAAGGGTGTTCGAAACGGGGAATTATAAAGATTTATGCTGAAGCTTGCCGGACACGCGAAGTCGGCATAGTCATGGTCAGTCCGAACCCAAGCCAGACCAGTGCCAGCACAGCACAAACAAGCCATACGGAACCCGGGCCGGTAAACTTGGCCAACGCACCACCCAGCGTGCCGCCAAGGAACAGGCCGAGCGACTGCGTCGTGTTGTAGATCCCAAGCGCTGCACCTTTGGCATGCGGGGGGGCAATGCGGGAAATCAGTGACGGTTGCGTTGCTTCCAGAACGTTGAAGGCGACAAAGAATAGCAGCAACCAGAAGAACAGGGCGTAAGCACCAGCGCCAAGCAAGCCAAAGCCCAGTTGAACGGCTAACAGAAGAGCAATGGCGGCATTGAAGACCAGTTTCATCCTGCCGTGTTTTTCGGCGGCAATAATCGCCGGCACCATCGCCACAAAGGACAGCAGCACGGCAGGTAGATAAACCTTCCAGTGTTCGCCAACGGGTAGATGACCGCTGCTGACCAGCGCCGAAGGCACCAGTATCCACATCGCCGTCTGGATGAGATGCAGGGTAAACACCCCGTAATTCATGCGCAGCAACTGAGGATGAACCAGTACCTCAACAAAACTCGTCCAGCCGGGCTGTCGAGGAATCGCGGGTGCCGCCGGAACGACCTTGAGCACGACAACTATTGCCAGCAGGGAAAGAATCCCGGTCAGGTTAAAGATGCCGGGCATGCCGATACTGGAATAAAGCAAGGGCGCGCCGACCATCGACAGGGCAAACACCAGGCCGATGGAGGAGCCAATCATCGCCATTGTTTTAGTCAGGTGCTGCTCACGAGTAAGGTCGGCGGCCAGCGCGGTCACGGCGGCAGAAATGGCACCCGCGCCCTGCAGAACGCGGCCGCCGATGATGCCGTAAATGTCATGCGAGAGGGCCGCCACAAAGCTGCCGATGGCGAACAGCAGCAAACCGAAAACGATCACCGGCTTGCGCCCGAAGCGATCTGAAGCTGCGCCATAGGCGATTTGCAGGAAAGTCTGGGTCAGCCCGTAAGCGCCAAGCGCCAGCCCTACCAGCGCCATGTCGTTTCCTGAGGGCAATTCTTTGGCGTAAATCGAGAAAACCGGCAGGATCAAAAACAAGCCCAGCATGCGCAACGCAAAAATGGAGGCCAACCCGATTCCGGCACGGCGCTCAGAGGAAGTCATCGGGTCATTGGTTGGAGATAACATCAGGTCGACACCGATAAACAGGGGGACAACGGAACAAGGGTGGGTTTGGGCGGTCGTATTCGCCTGCGTATTTGCGTATATTAACAGGTTTGCCCCACCCCTCAGGCACCGCTCCCCAATGGATGAACTACGAGAAATCAGGATTCGCGGCGCACGCACGCACAACCTGAAAAACATCAATCTTGATTTACCGCGCAACCGCATGATCGTGATTACCGGCCTTTCAGGTTCTGGTAAATCGTCGCTCGCTTTCGACACGCTCTACGCCGAAGGACAGCGGCGTTATGTCGAATCGCTGTCGGCCTATGCCCGTCAATTCCTGCAACGCATCGACAAACCGGACGTCGATCTGATTGAAGGCTTGTCGCCGGCCATCTCCATCGAACAGAAGGCGACCAGTCACAACCCGCGTTCAACGGTCGGCACCGTGACCGAGATTCACGACTACCTGCGCTTGCTGTTCGCTCGCGCCGGCACCCCCTATTGCCCGGAGCATAAGCAGCCGCTGGATGCGCAGACGGTTTCGCAGATGGTCGATCATGTCTTAGCGCTGCCTGCGGAAACCAGATTGATGATCCTGGCACCCGTTGTTGCCAACCGAAAAGGCGAGCAGCTCGAACTTTTTGCCGAACTGCGCGCACAGGGATTTGCCCGCTTGCGTGTCGACGGAAAAATCCACGAAATCGACGCACTGCCCAAGCTGGCCAAGACGCAGAAACATACGGTTGATGTGGTCGTTGACCGCCTCAAGGTGCGCGATGACATGCGCCAGCGCCTTGCCGAGTCGTTCGAAACCGCGCTGCGTCACGCCGATGGCCGTGCCATCGCCTACGAGATGGATACGGAGAAGGAGCACCTCTTCTCAGCCAAGTTTTCCTGCCCGGTGTGCTCGTATTCACTGCAGGAACTTGAACCGCGCATCTTCTCGTTCAACAACCCGATGGGGGCCTGCCCGAGCTGCGACGGCCTCGGCGTCATCCAGTTCTTCGATCCCAAACGCATCGTTGCCGAGCCCGATCTGTCGCTGGCTGCCGGAGCGATTCGCGGTTGGGATCGGCGCAACCAGTTCTACTTCCAGTTGCTCACCTCGCTGGCAGCGCACTATGGATTTGATGTCGAAACGCCGTTCTCAAAACTGCCGGAGAACATCCAGAAGGTCATTCTGTATGGCTCGGGGCGCGAAACCATCGCCTTCATTTATCTCAACGAGCGTGGCAACAAATCGATGCGCGAGCATGCCTTCGAGGGCATCGTCTGCAACTTCGAACGCCGCTACAAGGAAACCGACTCGGTCGCCGTACGCGAGGAACTCGCCAAGCTGATCAGCAACAAGATCTGCCCCAGTTGCGATGGCGCACGGCTGCGCGAAGAAGCGCGTAACGTGCGCATTGGCACAAATACCGACGCGCTCACCCTGCACGAAATCAGCCGCCTGCCACTGGCACAGGCACGCGAGCATTTCCTGAACCTGCAACTCGTTGGCAACAAGGCCCAGGTCGCCGAAAAAATCCTCAAGGAAATCACCAGCCGCCTGCAGTTCCTGATCAACGTCGGCCTCGACTACCTCTCGCTCGACCGCTCGGCCGAGACACTCTCCGGCGGCGAGGCGCAGCGCATCAGACTCGCTTCGCAGATTGGTTCTGGGCTGACCGGTGTCATGTACGTTCTTGACGAACCCTCGATCGGGCTGCACCAACGAGACAATAGCCGTCTGCTGCAAACACTCAAACAACTGCGCGACATCGGCAATACGGTAATTGTCGTCGAACACGACGAAGACGCCATCCGTAGCGCCGATTACGTCGTCGATATCGGCCCCGGCGCCGGCATCCACGGTGGCTTTATCGTGGCCGAAGGAACGCCGGAACAGATCGCCGGCAATCCGGCGTCGATGACCGGCGACTACCTGTCTGGCCGACGCCGTATCGAAGCACCCGGAACACCCCGACAGCCTGACCCGGAACGCCAGTTGAAACTGATCGGCGCTTGCGGCAACAACCTCAAGAATGTCACGCTGGAATTGCCGGTTGGGCTGTTCACCTGCATCACCGGCGTTTCTGGCTCCGGCAAATCGACGCTGATCAACGACACGCTCTATGCCGCCGCCGCACGCCATCTCTACGGCTCGACAGCGGAACCCGCCGCGCACGACGAGATCGTCGGCCTCGACCACTTCGATAAAGTAATCAACGTCGACCAGTCACCGATCGGCCGCACGCCGCGCTCCAACCCGGCCACCTACACCGGACTACTCACCCCGATAAGAGAACTCTTTGCCGGCGTGCCGGAATCGCGGTCGCGCGGCTACGGCCCCGGCCGCTTTTCGTTCAACGTCAAGGGCGGACGCTGCGAAGCCTGCCAAGGCGACGGAGTAATCAAGGTCGAGATGCACTTCCTGCCCGATATTTATGTCTCCTGCGACGTGTGCCACGGCAAGCGCTACAACCGCGAAACGCTCGAAGTGCATTACAAGGGCAAGACCATCCACGACATCCTGCAGATGACCGTCGAACTGGCGCGTGAATTCTTTGACGCCGTGCCGGTCGTCGCGCGCAAGCTGCAAACGCTGGTCGATGTCGGCTTGTCCTACATCACACTCGGTCAAGCCGCGACCACGCTCTCCGGCGGCGAAGCCCAGCGCGTCAAACTGGCGCTCGAACTCTCAAAACGCGATACAGGACGAACGCTGTACATTCTCGACGAACCGACGACCGGCCTGCACTTCCAGGACATCGAAATGCTTCTGAAGGTTCTGCATCGCCTGGCCGATCACGGCAATACCGTGGTCGTCATCGAGCACAATCTGGACGTGATAAGAACGGCGGACTGGATCGTCGATCTCGGACCGGAAGGCGGTGATGGCGGCGGACAGATTCTCGCTGCAGGAACGCCGAAAGTGATATGCAGAGTTGCAACGAGCCACACCGGTCGTTTCCTGAAACCCCTGCTGGCACGTAACAGACAAGCCTTCAATCCTAGCCGGGAGCTCGTTCAGGCGCAAAAAACAACATAATTTTTAACTTCTTTACATTTTCTGCCGTCAACCCCCTTCCCATCAGGCGCTTGAAGTGCAAGAATCCGAGCGGAGTACCAGTGAGGCTCTCAACAATCAACAACAGGAGATACTATGAACAAGTCAGAATTCATTGATTCAATTGCTGCAAAAACCGATCTGTCCAAGGTTGCTTCCGGCAAAGCGCTGGATGCCGTTATCGAAACAATCGTTCAGGCTGTTGCCAAGGGCGACGGCGTAAGTCTCGTTGGTTTCGGTTCCTTCAAAGCCGCTGCTCGTGCTGCACGTGAAGGCAAAAACCCGAAGACCGGTGAAAAGATCAAGATCGCTGCGACTACTGTGCCGAAGTTCTCCGCCGGCGCAACCTTCAAGGCCGCCGTTGCTACGGCCAAGAACAAGAAAAAGAAGTAATCCGCTTCAAGTGAATAAAAAGGGCTTGCCACAGTGCAAGCCCTTTTTTGTTAATGTCCTCTGATAATGCACAACAAATACGCGAACAGTGCATTCAAAGCACAGCATCAATTGACGCAACCCGAGCACCCGCGTAGAATTTTCGCTTTAGCGGGGGCGTAGCTCAGTTGGG
>JANNNT010000411.1:0-1623 GCA_031398685.1 Rhodocyclaceae bacterium
CGATCGTTTGCCCGTCCGCTTTCAACTGCAACTGCACAAGCTGCTTTGGGGTAACATGCGGGGCAAGTAACCCAGTCGAGGGCACCACCATGACCGACGAACGCCGCCACCATTCCCGCATCGCTTTCCACACCCCCGCCCGGCTGGTCCTGAACGACGACAGCATTGAGGTCGTCGTTCTCGACATCTCACTCAAAGGCGCACTGATCGAGTTACCCGCCAACACACCACTTGAGCTGGACGCGACCGGCACGCTGTACGTTATCCTCACCGCAATGGACGATCAGATCAGCATGACTACGCGGATTGCTCATACCGAAGGGCACCGTGCCGGTCTGCTCTGCCTGACGATCGACATCGACAGCGTGACACATTTGCGCCGTCTCGTTGAACTCAACCTCGGCGACCCGGAACTGCTTGAGCGCGAACTTTCGGCGCTGATCGCCGAATAAGCGTCAGATTCCGAGGTAGCGATGCCAGATGCCGTGATCGGCATCGAGGTCGGCTGAAGTCCCCTGCCACACCACCTGACCGCGCTCAAGAATGGTGTGCCGGTCGGCCAGCGCAATCAGCCGCTCGACATATTTGTCGATGACCAGAATGGTTTGCCCGCTATGGCGCAACGTATCGAGACAACGCCAGATTTCCTCGCGCACCAGCGGTGCCAGCCCCTCGGTGGCTTCATCCAGAATCAGCAGTTTCGGATTGGTCATCAAGGCGCGACCGATAGCCAGCATCTGCTGTTCGCCGCCCGATAGCCGCCCCCCGAGATTAGCGGCACGTTCCTCCAGGTGGGGGAAAAAAGAGTAGACCCGATCGAGCGTCCACGGCGCAATCGCGCCATGCCGGTTGGCGGCGAAGGCCACCAGATTTTCCCGCACCGTAAGGTTGGGGAAAATCTGCCGCCCTTCCGGCACCAGCGCGATTCCGGCACGACCGATGCGGTCGGCGGAGCGACCGTCAATTCTCTCCCCGCCAAAGCGGATGCAACCTCGCATCGGCACTTCCAGCCCGCAAATTGAACGTACCGACGTCGTTTTGCCCATGCCGTTACGTCCGAGCAAGGTCGCCACTTCGCCTTCGGCAATGGAGAAACTGACGCCGAACAGCACCTGACTCGTTCCGTAAGCCGTTTCAATTGCCTCGATTTCCAGCAGTGCGCTCATGCCTGGTCTCCGAGATAGGCACGGCGCACGTCAGGGTCGGCACGGATGGCTTCGGGTTCGCCGGTAGCTATGATTGTTCCGCCGACCAGCACCGAAATACGGTCGGCCAGGCGAAAAACCGCGTCCATATCGTGTTCCACCAGCAGCATCGTCAGCCGCCGCGCGAGACGCCCGATCAACGCCACCATGCGCTCCGACTCGTCCGGCCCCATTCCCGCCATCGGCTCGTCGAGCAATAGCAGCTTCGGTTTCGTTGCCAAAGCCAATGCCACTTCCAGGGAACGTTGCTCGCCGTGCGACAACTGGCCGGCGGTTCGCGCTGCCAGACCAGTGAGCGTAACCTGCGCCAGCAGTTCGTGCGCTTCCTCGACAATCGCTGCGTCCACCGAAAAAGGCTTCCAGAAACGGAAACTCGAGCCCCAGTCGCGCGCCCGCGCCTGAACCGCAATCGTTACAT
>JANNNT010000560.1:0-3523 GCA_031398685.1 Rhodocyclaceae bacterium
TCCACCCGGGCGCGCCGTTCGTCCTCTTCCACCATCTCGTCCGCCGCCGGCTGGCTGGAGGGGAGGGTGATGGGGTCATCCTTGAGGAGCGTCAGGTGACGCTTCCGCCGGATGGCGGCGCGGGCTTCATCCCGTGCCAGGTTCGTGTTCAGCCGCTTATCGCCCAAGTCCAGTCCAGCAAACTCTTCGCTTATCCAGTGCGTCGATTCCTTTGACAAAGCGCCACCCAAAAGACGAGAGTAGACTCCTATTCCGTAAAGTTTACAAGTACTTGCTGGAAGTCATTGAAAGTTAACCACTATTGCTGGCGTCGCGCTGCTGAATTATGCGTTTGGAGTTGTGTATAACGAGATGCCTTCAACCCACACCAAGCCTTACCACCCTTCAGGTTCTTACCTGGATTGGAAAATACTCGCGAAGACGAAAAAAACGGCGTCGGGTTTCCCTCGGCGCCGCCTGTTGGTGCTTGCCGCTTCGTAGTGCTTATTCCATCGCCTCGTACAGCGGCAGCGTCAAAAACTCCGGATAGTCTGCGGACAGCGACATCGTGTCGAAGATGACCGCCGCCTGATCGTAGGTGGCGGTATCTTCACCTTGAGCCGTCACCGTGGCTTTCACCTTGGCCAGTTCTTCCGGGATCATCGCGCGAACCATTTCGGCAGTGACTTTACGGCCGTCGTCGAGAATTCCCTTGGGCGAAACCACCCATTGCCACACCTGAGAGCGGCTGATTTCGGCCGTTGCTGCGTCTTCCATCAGGTTATGGATCGGCACGCAACCATTTCCGGCAAGCCAGCTGCCAAGGTAGTGAATGCCCACGTTGATGTTGTTGCGCAAGCCCGCTTCGGTGATCGGCTGGCTGGGCTGGAAGTTGAGAAAGTCCTTGGCGCTGAAGATTTCGTCACGTTGTTTTTCCCACTGGTTTGGGCGATCACCAAGCACCTTCTGGAATTCTTCTTCGGCGATCGAAACAAGATCGGGGTGTGCAACCCAGCCGCCATCGAAGCCGTCGATGGCATCCAGCATCTTGTCCTGGCGAATGCCGGCCAGTGCTTTTTCGTTGGCTTCCGGGTCTTTCTTGATTGGGATCAGCGCGCTCATGCCGCCAATCGCCGGTGCTCCGCGTTTGTGGCAAGTCTTGATTAGGTGCAGCGCGCAGGAACGCATGAACGGCACACTCTTGTTGATGAAGCTGCGATTGGCCAGACAGAAATCCTTGTTGTTCTTGAATTTCTTGATGCAGCTGAAGATGTAATCCCAGCGCCCCTTGTTGAGTCCGGCCGAGTGTTCGCGCAGTTCGTAGAGAATTTCCTCCATCTCGAAGGCGGCGAGGATGGTTTCGATCAGCACGGTAGCCTTGATCGTTCCGCTCGGCAACCCGGCGTGCTCCTGAGCGGCGATGAATACGTCGTTCCACAAGCGGGCTTCAAGGTACGATTCCATCTTCGGTAGGTAGTAGAAAGGGCCGGCACCACGCGCGATCTGTTCTTTGGCGTTGTGAAAGAAGGCGAGTGCGAAGTCGAAAATACTACCCGAGACTCGCTGGCCGTCGATGGTCACGTGCTTTTCGTCGAGGTGCCAGCCACGCGGACGAATCTGCAGCGTGGCAACCTTTTCATTGAGCCGATAGCCTTTGCCCACTCCGCTGGTGAAGTTCAGTTCATGGCGAATGGCCTTGTAGATGTTAACCTGACCCTGGATCAAGTTATCCCATTTCGGGCTAGTGGCATCCTCAAAGTCGCACATGAACGAATCTGCACCGGAATTGAGGCCATTGACGATCATTCTGGCTTCAACTGGGCCGGTGATCTCGGTTCGTCGACGCTCCAGGGTTTGGGGCAAAGGCGTGATTTTCCAGTTGCCTTCCCTGATGGCTCTGGTTTCCGACAGAAAGTTGGGCATCTCGCCGGCGTCGATCCGTGTCTGTCGGGCTACACGAGCTTGCAGCAGCTCCAGTCGCCGGCTATTGAAGGCGCGGTGGAATTTGGCGACCAGCGCCAGTGCATCGGTGGTTAGGATGGTTTCGTAGCCGGGATTGATCGCTCCCGTGATTTGCATTCCCGCAGGCAGCGAACTCTGGTCAATTCGGTTCATACGATGTCTCCTTTGGACGAGTCTGTTTACGAATTCTATTTCAAACGGTTGTGAAAAAATTAGTACAGCTGCAATAAAATGATCTTTTACTTTTAGTATCGAATCACCGACATGGATCAGATCAAGCAGATCGAGGCCTTTGTGAATTCGGCAACACGCGGCAGCCTTTCGGCGGCGGCACGACTGGAGGGCGTGACACCAGCCGTGATCGGGCGCCGGCTAGATGCACTGGAGGCCCGCCTCGGCGTGAAACTGCTGATGCGCACGACACGCAAACTCTCACTGACCTTTGAGGGCCAGTCATTTCTGGACGACTGCCAGCGTATTCTCAATGATCTGGCCAATGCGGAAACGGCGGTGTCGCTTGGCGGAATGAAGGCCACCGGGCATCTTAAGGTGTCGGCGCCGGCAGGCTTCGGGCGGCGGCATGTGGCGCCGCTGGTGGCGGCCTTCATGGCGGACAACCCCGAAGTGAATGTTTCTCTTGATCTTTCCGACCGGCTGGTCGATCTGCTCAACGAAGGCGTCGACTGCGCAGTGCGCATTGGCGGGCTGGCCGATTCAAGTTTGATCAGCAGCAAACTGGGCGAAATGCGGCGGGCGGTCGTCGCCAGCCCGGCGTATCTCGCGCAGCAGGGTACGCCGCTCTTGCCGGCCGACCTGGCCGCGCATAACTGTCTTTCCCTGGGGCAGCAACGCGGCTGGTTCTTGCGCGAGAGTCGCGGTGGTGACGTCGGGATCATCAAGGTTTCGGGTAACTTCGAGTGCAACGACGGCGCCGTTCTTCACGAGTGGGCGCTGGCCGGCAAAGGGCTGGCCTGGCGCTCGCTGTGGGAAGTCGGCAGCGACCTTGAAAGCGGCCGTCTGGTTGCCGTGCTGGACGAATTTGCGGCGCCGCCAATGGGCATCTACGCGGTTTTTCCCCAACGCCGGCATCTGCCTTTGCGCGTCCGGCTGTTTGTCGATCAGGTGAAAACAGCGTTTTGGGATCCGTTGTACTGGGGACGCGCCGGCTGAGCGTCAGCGCGAAATCGACCGCGCCAGTTACGTTTTTACGCCGTGCCAGCCTTCAACGTCCGAACCGGATGCGGCGAAAACTTGATGTGATATGCTCGGCGAGTGGCAAATTCGAGGTGGTTTTTCCAGCCTGAATCCATCGGATTTCCCGAACTAATTCAGTGCCAGTTATTTTCAGCCAAGGTCAACATGCCCAATACTATTGTGATCCTGGGTACCGGCGGCACCATTGCCGGCACCGCGACAGACCCGAATGACAACGTCGGTTACACCGCTGCTCAGCGTTCAGTAGCTGACTTGCTGGCCGCTGTACCGGCGTTGGCCGGACTGAGCCTGGAAACCGAGCAGGTCGCACAGCTCGACAGCAAGGACATGGATTACGCCACATGGCAGCACCTGGCGCAGCGCGTTG
>JANNNT010000566.1:0-11475 GCA_031398685.1 Rhodocyclaceae bacterium
GTCAAGACAACGCGGTCGGCAAGGTGATCTCGACGGCGAGTCCATGGCCATCCTTGCCTTCGCCCAGTGTGATTCGCCCTCGGTGCGCCCAGCAAATCTCCCGTACGATAGCCAGCCCCAGACCGCTGCCGTCGGAATCGCCGTGACCGAGGATGCGATAGAAGCGCTGGAATACCTTTTCCCGTTCAGCCTCCGGAATGCCAGGGCCATCGTCGACAATTCGCAGCACCAGGGAGTTATCCGCCGTTCCGACGTCAAGCGTGACATGCCCGTTGTCCTGGGTATAGCGCAGTGCATTATCAACAAGATTGGAAACCATTTCCCGCAACATCGTGGCATTACCATCGATGAAGACCGGCTCAGTTGAGCCCTCGAAAGACAGATCGATGTTCTTTTTTTGGGCCAGCATGGCCAGTTCACCGGCTGCATCACAAACCAGTTCGGCAAAGTCCAGTCGAGCAAACTCCTGAATCAGGCCGTTGGCCGGTTCGGCGCGAGCCAGCGTAAGCATCTGATTGGCCATCCGGCGCGTACTCCGGATCGTGTCGATCAAACTTGAAAAGGTGCGGCGCATTTCTTCCGGGTCGCTCTGGCGCTGACCATATTCCGCCTGTGCACCCAGCACCGTCAGCGGCGTACGGATTTGATGTGCGGCGTCGGCCAGAAATCGGCGACGGGCTTGCAGCAATCGATCCAGGCGAGCCATGTGATAGTTGATGGCGTCGATCAGGGGAAGCAACTCGTTCGGGACATTGCTCGGTGACACCGGGATCAGATCTTCGTCGTTGCGCTGGCGGATCGAATCGCGCAAGTCGAGCAGCGGGCGAAAGGCACTCCTCAGCACAATCACGACCAGGACGAGTCCAGCAGCAATCAACAGGAGTTGCGGCCGCAGACTCTCCATGAACAAACTGAACGCAAGCCGAGTCCGAGCTTCCGTTGTCTCGGCAAACAGGACCGTAACGGTGTCACCACCGTCAAGCTCGGGGTCATACAGGCGCTTTGTAAGGGAAGCCAGCCGAATTGGCTGCTGGCGATAATTCATATCCACGACGAACGGGGTCTCGTCACTTCTCTTCGACGAAGGCGGAAGCAGATCGTCGTATCCCGTAATGCGTCGGTTACCTGAGCCGATAACGGCGTAATAGACGCGTTCCTGAACGCCCGCTTCGAAGATATCCAAGGCAGAATAAGGAATATCGACCGAAATGAGTCCGCCAGTGGCATGAATGCTTTCGGCGATACTCTTGAGTGATGCGGTCAGTGAGCGGTCATAGGCACGGTTGGCTGCGTCCATCGCGCTCGTGTAAGCCCAGATGGCATTGAGCAAGAGGATGATTGCCAGCGGAGGCATGAGTCGCCAGGCGACCCGTTTGCGCAAACTGAACCGCCGCACTGGGGCGTCAGTTTTCATTGGCGCTTTCGCCGAGCATGTACCCGAGTCCTCGCATGGTGCTGACTACGATGCCCGAGCCTTCCAGCTTCTTGCGCAATCGATGAACATAGATTTCTATCGCCTCGGATCGGGCATCGTCGTCGAAACTGAAGACCTTATCGAAAAGCACGTTTCGCGCGACAGGCTTGCCCAGGTGCGCCAGCAGAATTTCCAGCACGGACAGCTCGCGTGGCGTCAGCAACAGCGGTTTGCCACGGACAGTGGCCAACCGGGTGGTCGTATCGAACTCGAGTTGCCCGACGCGCACCGTCGGCATCACGTTGCCGCTGCGCCGCAGCAATGACTTGATGCGCGCTTCCAGTTCGGCGACTTCGAACGGCTTTGCCAGATAGTCGTCCGCGCCGAGGTTGAGCCCCTTGACCTTATCCTCCAGTGTGCTGCGCGCGGTTAAAATCAGCACCGGGAGTCTGGATGTTTTCTCCTGACTGCGCATTTTGCGCAAGACATCCAGCCCGTCCATTCCGGGAAGCGACAGATCGAGAATGACCAGGTCGTAAGCTTGAGTGAGCAAAGCCGCTACGGCATGATCTCCACGCCCCACAACATCGACGGCAAAACCGGACTGCCGCAAAGTTTTCGAGACCCAGATGGCGAGATCGGCATGATCTTCGACGAGTAATAATCGCATAAGGGAGTATAAGAAGATTGAAAGCGGATTCTTTAGGCATGCTGCCTCAAATCCCGTGTTTAAGATAGCCGAATGCCAATCGACGAGCCAGGCCAAGGAAAAACCGAGCATGAAAAAACGTATTCTGTGGCGCCGCATTGCGCTCCTGATCATTCTCGCGAGCCTTGCCACCCATTCCCTGGCTGGCACAGTCGTTATCTATGCTGCGACCGACCTGCAGGTCATCGAACCCCTGATTGCCGACTTCGAGCAAGCTCATCCGGAAATCAAAGTTGTCTACCACGACTTGCAATCAACGGATCTCTACGATCGTTTCCTGAATGAAATCGGAACCGCTGCCAAGGCGGATATCGTCTGGAGTTCCGCAATGGATCTCCAGATGAAACTGGTCAACGATGGACATGCAGTACCCTACCGATCGGCTGAAACATCCTCCCTGCCACCCTGGGCGAAATGGAGAGACGAGGCGTTCGGCACCACCTTCGAACCGGTCTGCTTTGTCTACAACCGCCATTTTCTGGCCCCGGAAACGGTACCGCAAACACATGCTGAACTTGCACGTTTACTGTTGGAACAGCCTGAGCGTTTCCGCGATCGCCTGGTCACCTATGATCCGCATCGCTCCGGTCTGGGTTACCTTCTGCACAGTCAGGATCTGGAAGCCAATCCGGTTGTCTTCTGGAATCTGATCCGGGTTATGGCTCAGGCCGGTTTGAGCACTGAACCGACAACCACGCAGATGCTCGACCGCATCATTAGCGGCAAATCGGTGCTTGGTTACAATGCGCTCTGCTCGTACACCCAGTCCCGAGCGAGTTCCGACGCTCGAATCGGCATCGTGATGCCTCGGGACTACACCCTTGTCATGAGCCGGATTGCATTCATCAGCCGCTATGCGCCGCACCCCGAAGAGGCCAGAGCCTGGCTGGATTACATGCTATCAAGACGTGGGCAAACCATTTTCAACCAGATTGGCCTTCACTCGGTCCGCTCCGATGTGGAGGACGAAGCTTCTGCGGAGATACTGCGCAAGCAGTTGGGCAATGCATTCCGCCCCATCGTGCTCAATACCGGCCTACTCACCTACATCGACCAGAGCAAGCGCGAACTCTTCCTCGGTCATTGGGACACCGCACTGAAAACCAGACAGGATGTTCCGCCGAGTCGTCCACGGTCACCGGCCAGGCCCGCAAGTCGATCATCTTACCGATAGCGATAGGAAACCGACGAAACCCTTCTTTTCCTGACATTCAGCAATTTTTCAACTGAAAGCCTTTCGAAAGGTCTCTGTTGTAAAGTCTTCGTTGTGGCTTTGACTGAAACACACCCAGAAGAAGAACACGCTGGACAGAATGGCCGTATGATTTGAGGATCTTTTGTCTTTCTTGTAGTGAACACTGATTGCATGGTTCGTATTTTCATGAAGAGTTGCATTCAGGGGTGGTGGCAACCGTTTAGTAGTACACGCTGCAACCTCGCGTGCGCATTTGAAACAGCGTTCTGCAGAATTCAACGTGTGGCACGTGATGCAAGTTACAGGCAACTTTGGGAGTCGCACTTTTCCACTCAGCACCATCATCTTTAGTAAATTGAAGAAGGAGGAAGTTATGAAAAGGTTGAAGTTTGTTCCTGCTGCCATGCTGGTATTGGCAGCTCTCGTCACGAATGCCTCAGCGAAGGATTGGGTTCCTGATTCCACGATCGAGATTGTGGCCCCGGCATCCCCTGGCGGCGGTTGGGATTTGACCGCCCGGGCTGTACAAAGAACGATGTCCGAGGAGAAACTGGTCAGCAAGCACATCATCGTTTCCAACAAACCTGGCGGCGGCGGGGCCACCGGCTGGACTTATCTCAAGGGAAAAGAAGGGAATCCTCACTATCTGGCGGCAAACTCCTCCCTCGTGTTGCTCAACAATCTTCTAGGCAGTAGCGCGCTGACCTATAAGGATTTCACTCCACTCGCCATGCTGACCACCGAATGGATCAGTGTTGCCGTGAAAGCGGACTCCCCTTACAAAACAGGGAAAGAGTTGCTGGAGGCACTGAAAAAGGATCCGGGTCTCCTAACAATTGGCGTCGGGCCAAGTCTCGGAAACAATGACCATCTGTCCTTCGTCCGTGTGGCGCAAAAATTCGGCGTAGATACATCCAAGCTCAAGTGGGTCGTTTTCGAAGGTGCGGGTGGTGATGTAGTCATGGCCGCACTGGGCGGACACGTGGGTCTGGTTACCACGGCGCTTTCAGAAACGCTCACGCAACACAAGGCGGGGAAACTGAGGATATTGGGAATCACCGCTGACAAGCGAGCGGCTGTACTTCCAGAAGTACCCACCTGGAAAGAGCAGGGCGTAGACCTGGTTTTCCCGCACTGGCGCGGCCTTATGGGCCCTCCGGGCATGACGCCAGAGCAGATCAAGTTCTGGGATGACGCTCTCGGCCAAATGGTCAAGAAACCAGGCTTTAAAAAGACGATTGAAAGCTTGAATGGTGAGGTCTACTACAAGAACTCCGCCGAATTTACGAAGTTCCTGGAAGAACAGACCGCTGCTTTAGGGCCCTTGGTTGAGCAGCTTGGCCTGAAAAAGAAATAGTACTTGGTTGGTGAATAAGCGGTGAGCAATCCAACTGTCGTCCAGGCGCAACCCTTAATAAAGATTGCGCCTGGAGGGTGGATCTGACAAACAATGGGGTCGAGTCTTCTTGGCCCCATTTCTATACATCGAAGAGGAGGTGTCCGTGGTGGCGCTAACCAAAAACAGAGTAACCGGACTGGTGTCTTTGGTGCTCGGTGTGATTTATTTCTTTGCGACCAGAAACCTGCCGGAGTCGGCGGTCGCAGACCCAATAGGACCCAGAGCGTTTCCCTACATCATTGCCGCGGGCATGGTAATTGTCGGTCTGATTCTTGCGCTGAAGAGGGAGCCATTGACCGAGAAGAACAAGGCCGTCATCTTTGATCTGGCAACAGAAAAAGAGCTGATAATCGATATCGCGTATACCTGTGTGGCAGGCATTATTTTCGGGCTGATACTTGAACCCGTCGGCTATCTGATATCCACCTTCCTGTTCATGACCGCCATGTTATTTATTACGTACGGTCGCAGGATCGTTTTCAACATTTCGATTGGGCTGCTTTTTGCCGTGATTACCTATGTACTGTTCTTTGTTCTTCTCGAAGTCAGCCTGCCCAGAGGCATTCTGACATTTTAAAGGGGGTGTAGCGTGGAAGCAGTTTTTTCGAATTTGATGCTGGGCTTTGCGAATGCGCTGACTCTGACAAACATTGTTTGGGTGGTTATCGGCAGTTTTCTCGGGACGCTTGTTGGGATGTTGCCGGGTGTCGGGCCGGCGACAGGCATCGCCATTCTGATTCCCGTGTCGTACGGGATGGATCCCACCACAGCGATGATCACCATGTGCGCAATCTATTACGGTGCGATGTTCGGCGGCTCCATTGCGTCCATCATGATCAACACACCCGGTGACGCCTCCTCCATCGTGACCTGTTTTGACGGCTATAAAATGGCGCAACAGGGTCGCGCGGGAGCGGCCCTGGCTACGTCGGCCATCGCGTCATTCATTGGCGGGATGATTGCCTGCGTAATGGTCGTTATCCTGGCCGGGCCGGCCGCCAGTCTTGCGCTTAAATTCGGTCCCGCCGAAATGTTTGCTCTGATCCTGTTCGCCATGACCGCCGCCATTACCTTGGCAGAAGGTAAACTCCTCCGTGGTTGCGTTTCGCTCTTCATTGGTCTTCTTGTAGCCAGTATCGGTATCGATGGCCAGTCAGGCGTCATCCGCTTTACCATGGGCATTGATGCCATGCAGGACGGGGTCGATTTTCTGGTGGCTATCATCGGCGCCTATGCCATCTCCGAGGTATTCAACAGTTTCGCCGACATGAATGTGGTGTACAACATCAATACCAAAGCCATTGGCAAGGTCATGATTACCAAGGAAGACTGGAAAAAAATCTGGCTTCCCATCGTGCGCAGCACACCGATTGCCTTCTTCCTCGGTTGCCTGCCCGGAATCGGCGGCTCCATGACCTCGTTGATTGCCTACACCACGGAAAGGCAATTGAGCAAAAACCCGGAAAACTTCGGCAAAGGGGACATTGTTGGCGTTGCCGCACCTGAAGCGGCAAACAATGCGTCCGCAACGGCATCCATCATACCGATGCTGGCGATCGGTATTCCCAGCTCAGGAACCACGGCCGTCATGCTCGGTGCGCTGATGATGCTCGGGGTGCAGCCCGGACCGATGCTGTTTGAAATGCACCCCGAGATTGCCTGGGGCGTCATCGCCAGCATGTTCATCGGCAATATCGTTCTCGTCTTCATGAATATGCCGATGGTTCCCTACATCGCGAAGTTGCTGGCTTTGCCGCAAAAACTGCTGATCCCGATCATCATCTGCCTGGCGTTCATGGGCACCTACATGATGAATTACAGCGCATTTGATTTCTTCTTCCTGATCATATTCGGGTTGGTGGGCTATTCAATGCAGAAACTGGACATTCCCATTCCTCCGCTGGTCCTGGCGCTGATTCTTGGCGATACCCTGGAGAAAACCTTCCGGCAAGCCATGGTTGCGAAGTCAGGGAGCTTGACGGTGTTTCTGGATAAACCCATCGCCTTATTCTTTATTGGATTAGCCGTAATTTCATTGTTGTATTCCCTGTGGCAAAGCAAGAAGGCGTCTGCCGGGGCCGCAGAGGTATAGGCAAGCATCAAAGTGACCAGCGAGGCCACACACGTCAGGGAGAACTGGCGAATATGACGTGATTGGCAACAAATCAGGACCCGGAAGGGGGCAGAGATAGTTTTTTCCTCTTTTGGCTCGGCAGGACCGTGGTGGCTGACTAAAATCAGTCACCACTTTTTTTTGCTCTTCGGAAAGAGACCTCGGACCATCCTCGTAGTAGTGTGCGATCGTCTGCGCTACGGGCTGCAATAAATGGCCGCAATGTGCTGGTGGTCCGAACCGACTCCGCGGTTACAGGCGTCGATACGTCATTCTGGTGAAACACGTCGCGCGAGCCGCATAAATATTGCCATTCACGACCTGCCCGACGATTACAGCGACAAGCACAGTCATATTCCGGCGAACCTGAACGGCAGATTAACGGCCGGTTCAGGCTTCGTTCAGGCCCTTCAAGGCAAAGTACCCCCAACGCGCCAATCAGGTCGTTTCGTTGAAAAAAAGCTTGCCATGAACATCCCGTACCGCCCCATCGCACTGAGCTTTGTCGCGCTGATCTTTTCGGGCGTTTTTCTCGCGCGGGCGCAAGCTGGTGGCGGGCACTTCTTCGCGCCAGTAGCCGGCCCCGTGGTGCGCGAGGAATGCGGCAGTTGCCACCTCGCCTTTGCCGCATCCATGCTGCCGTCAGGCTCGTGGAAGCAGATGATGGGCAATCTCAAGAACCACTTTGGCGACGACGCCAGCGTGGACGCCGCTACCGCCGAGCAGATCACCCGCTATCTCAGCGAGAATGCCGCCGACACCGGCGGTCAGCGCTACGGCAGCAAACTGATTCGCGGCGTGTCGATGCAAAATCCACCCCTGCGCATCACCGAATTGCCCAAGTGGGTACGCGAACACCACGAGGTTTCTGCCAATGAATGGAAACGCAAGGACGTCGGCACCAAGGCCAATTGCGTCGCCTGCCACACCGACGCCGAACGCGGCTATTATGACGAACAATAGTTCCCCGAGAGAACAGCATGAAAAGCATCCTTATCGGCCTTCTGGCGATGGTTTCCTCCGCCTGGTACATGGACCTTATGTCCACGACCTTCCCCCCGAACAGCGCGCTGCTGTGGATCGTGCGGCAGGAAGGCATATATTTGACCGGTCTGTTGTCGATTGCGCTGATGTCGCTCTCCATGTTGCTTTCAACGCGTCCGGTCTGGCTGGAAAAACCACTCGGTGGCCTGGATCGCATCTATCGCCTGCACAAATGGTTGGGTATCCTGGCGATCAGCTTCGGGGCCAGTCACTGGCTGATCAAGCAATCCAGCGGCATGATCAGGTCTCTCATCGGGACGGAAGGACGTCTTCCGAAAATCAAATATGATGGCCTGCTCGAAATACTGCGCGAGTTTGGCAGCGACATGGGCGAGCCCGCGCTTTACGTCATTCTGGCCATGCTCGTCATTACGCTATGGCGGCGCTTCCCCTACCACATCTGGCGCCACCTGCATCGCGCCATGCCGGTGCTGTACCTGATGCTGGCCTTCCACGCGGCCATGCTGGCACCGCCCGCCTACTGGACACAACCGGTCGGCGCGTTGATGGGCGTTTTCATTGCCGTTGGCGTGGTCGCCAGCATCATTTCGCTGGCCGGTCTGATCGGGCGTCGGCGGCAGGTCGAGGGTTCAGTCGTCTCGGTCAGCAGCGAGGGCGACATCACCGAGATCACCTGTCGTCTCGACGGGACGTGGGAAAGCCATCGTGCCGGGCAATTCGCCTTCATCACCTTCAGCCATCTGGAGGGCGCGCATCCATTCAACATCGCCAGCGCCGAGCGGGGCGACCGGACGATCACCTTCTTCATCAAGGGGCTTGGCAATTACACGCGCAACCTTGCGCACCAGATCGAGGTCGGCCAAACCGCCACCATCGAAGGTCCTTACGGACGCTTTCAGTTTGACCGCCACAGCCCGAGCCGCCGTCAGCTCTGGATCGCCGGCGGCATCGGCATTACGCCCTTCCTCGCCTGGCTGGAATCACTGCAATCACGCACGACGGAGCTTAACAAGGCGGACCTGCACTACTGCACGCGTAACCGTGAGCGTGATCATTTTGTCGGTCGTCTGCAGACCTTGTGCGCTGCACTGCCCGGCATTCGCCTGCATATCCATAGCGCACAGCACGGGGACAAAATGACGGCTGATTCACTCAAGCTTGCGGATGATCCGCGAAAGAAAGCCGAAGTCTGGTTCTGCGGCCCGCGCGGCCTTGCCGATACGCTGAAAAAGAACTTGAAGGAAACCTGGCACGGCAGCCTGCGCTTTCACCAGGAAGCCTTCGAAATGCGCTGACAACATTGCTTCATTAGCCCGGCAACGGGGCCAGGCTAATGAAGGGGGAAAGAAAAACATGACATCACTCACCCTATCGCTGTGGATAGCACTGGGAATTGTGTTGCAACGTGCCATCTATCTTGGCATCGGTTTCTGGCGTCACTGGACGGACTACCAGTCACTGCGCGGCCGGGCAGCGGAACTTGAGCTGCCGGCAACGAAGGAGGCAAGCCCGGCCGACGAGGAGCCTGCTCTGGCGCCCTGGCCGGGCTTCCGCTCGTTCCGGGTCGAACGCAAAGTTTTCGAAGATGCCGTGCAGTCGGTCTGTTCTTTCGACCTCGTGCCAGAAGATGGCATACCGCTGCCGCCCTTCCTTCCCGGGCAGTTTCTGACCTTCCGCCTTGATCTGCCCGCAACACCAGGCGGCACGGAACAAATCATCCGTTGCTATTCGCTATCTGATGCCCATCGTCCCGATAGCTACCGCGTTTCGATCAAGCGCGTGCTTTCTCCAGCGATCAAAGACCTGCCGCCGGGTCGCTCATCCAGCCACTTCCACGATCATGTGGCGGTCGGCTGCCTTCTGCAGGTTCGTGCCCCGGCCGGACACTTCCATCTCGATCACAGCGTAGCCCCCGTCGCCCTGATCGGTAGCGGCATTGGCATAACACCGATGCTGAGCATGCTGAACTGGAGCCTGACACAGAAAGAAGCGCGTGAAATCTGGCTGTTCTATGGCGTTCGCCACGGCGGCGAACTGATCATGAAGCAACAGCTCGAAGCGCTGGCTACCGCGCATCCGAATTTTCATTTGCGGGTGTGTTTCAGCGATCCGCAAGCGGACGATTTACTCGGACGCGATTTCCAGCACCGGGGCCGCATCGATGTTGCCCTGCTGCGCATGCAATTGCCGATCAAGCCCTATCACTTCTACATTTGCGGCCCTTCTCCGATGATGGAAAGCCTGGTGCCCGCGCTGGAAGATTGGGGCGTTCCGGATGCGCACATTCACTTCGAGGCCTTCGGCCCGGCGTCGATCAAGCGCAAGCAGGCTCCTGTCGCTGTATCCCCAACCGCAGCAGGCGCTACCGACATCGTCGTAAATTTCGCCCAGTCGGCCAAACAACTGCCGTGGTCGCAGACTACTGGCAGCCTGCTCGAACTGGCCGAGGCAAACGGGATTGCAGTCAACTCGGGATGCCGTGCCGGAGGCTGCGGCAGTTGCCAGACAGCGATCCAGTCAGGCGAGGTAACTTACCGTCAGCCACCGGATTTCGATCCCGAGCCGGGCAGTTGCCTGCTCTGCGTCTGCGCCCCCAAAACCAGTGTGATTCTGGAGGCCTAGATGGAGAAATCGCTCTGGCGGCAGCATATCCTGCCCTTCACCCTGCTGCTCGGCCTGCTGGCGGCAGCGACGCTGGCCGGCGACTATGCCCTGCACCGTTACAATCTGGTCTGGGTTGGCCGCTATCTGGGCATTCCGGGAACGATCATGATCATCCTCTCCTTGGTCTATTCGCTGCGCAAACGTAAATACATCCGTTCCGGCAATCCGAAAACCCTGCTCAACCTGCATGAAATCGGCTCCTGGCTTGGATCATTGATGATCCTTATCCATGCCGGCATCCATTTCAGCGCCATCCTGCCATGGCTGGCCACCATCGCCATGGGCGTCAATGTGATCAGCGGCATGGTCGGGAAAATGCTGCTTGATCGCTCGCGTCGTCATTTGCAGGGTCAGCGCGAGCACAACCAATTGCGGGGCCTGTCGCGACCGGAAGTCGAACGAACCCTGTTCTGGGATGCCGTGATGCTTGACGCCATGACCCAGTGGCGCAAAGTGCATATTCCGATCTTCATCGTTTTCGCGGTTCTGTCGTTGGGGCACATCATCAGCATCTTCCTGTTCTGGGGCTGGATATGAGCCGCATCGTCAAGATCATCCTGGCCGTCAATCTGGTCGTAATGACGATCCTGGTTTTCGTCTACCCGCAGCTGACGGTTGGCCCCGGCACGCTGATTCCCGGCCACAAGGCGCTGAATGAAGACTGTTTTGCCTGCCATGCGCCGCTCACCGGCGCGTCTTCTGAACGTTGCCTGACCTGTCACAGACCCGGTGACATCGGGCGCGTGACGACAACCGGCCAGCCTATCGCCAAACCGCTCACCGCAACGCCATTCCACCAGAAGCTGCTCAGTGAGGACTGCGTGGCATGCCATAGCGATCATGCCGGGGTTAAGCGCTTCCGGCCACAAGGACATTTCAACCATGCCCTGCTGAACACGACAACGCGCGACTTGTGCCAGGACTGCCACAAGTCGCCGAGCGATTCGCTGCACCGGCAGATCAGCGGCAACTGCAA
>JANNNT010000611.1:0-10348 GCA_031398685.1 Rhodocyclaceae bacterium
CGAGCGCGATTTCCTGCGGCGTTACGGTGAAACGCAGCCGGTGTCGGTCTTTCATCCAGCACCGCGCTACGCGGCGACTTCACCGCTGATGGCCACGCTGGCGGCGGCGTGGCCGGAGGCCCCTGCCGACCCGTTGTTCGAGCGCGCCACGGCGGCCTGCGCTTCCTGTTCACGACCGCCGGCCGGAACCAGTTGCAATCGTCCGGCCAGCGGGCTTTGCGGCTGCTGTTTCGCCAGTTCGATGGCGCGCTCGAACAACGGGTCGGAAGGTGATTCCGGCCACGCCGCCGCCAGCGTGGCCATCAGCGGTGAAGTCGCCGCGCTGCGCGGAGCCGGATGAAACACCGACACCGGCTGCATTTCACCGTAACGCCGCAGGAAATCGCGCTCGGCCGGATCGAGCGATTCCGCCGGCACGGCATCAAGCAGCACCAACAGCGGGCGCACCCCCGCATCGCCCTGCTTCACCGTCCGTGCCAGTGCCGCCAGACGCAACCGATACGTGGCCGCCGCATCGGGCTGGCCAGCGGCGGCCAACGCGCGCCAGAGTTCATGCACGACACGGGCCTCGAAGGCCAGCGGCGCCGAAGCCCGCAGCGCGTAGGCGCGTTGCAGCTGCTCGGCGAGCACTGTTTCGTCGTCCGGCAGGGTGACAGCGGCGGCCGTCAACTCGTCGAACAACCCGGCCATCTCGGAAGCAATGCCCCACAGCGCGGCCTCGTCGAACCAGCCGCGCTCGCGCAGGGCTTCATGCAGCAGCACAAGGCGTTCGCTTTCCAGCAGCGGCTGTGGAACCCCGGCAATAGCCGTGGATTGAACCCAATGCGTAAGCGTATCGAATCGCGGCAGAAACATCGGTACCGGGGATGCACGCAGCATCACCGAACGCAATTCGGCGGCAATCGGGAGTGCTGGAACGAGGATGAGCACCGACGACAGATCACCTGTTTCGAGATCCGTGGTGCAGCGGTCGAGCATGGCCGCAGCGAGTGCATCGAGAAAGCCTTCGCCCGCAGGCAAGGCCGTCGACGTCAGCCCGTCAGCTGCCAACTGCATGGACGCTAACAAACAGGATCAGCGTTCGAGGTGATCGAGCTTGTCTGGCGTGCCATTCCACTCGTCGGCGTCGGCCGGCGGCTCCCGACGCTCGGTAATAACCGGCCAGACCTTCGCCATCTCGGCATTGAGTGCGATGAATTTCTGCTGATTGGCCGGCACGTCGTCTTCGGCAAAAATTGCTTCAGCAGGGCACTCGGCCACGCAAAGCGTGCAATCGATGCACTCATCCGGGTCGATGGTCAGAAAATTGGGGCCTTCGTGAAAGCAGTCGACGGGGCAGACATCCACGCAGTCCGTGTATTTGCACTTGATGCAGTTCTCAGTAACAACGTAAGCCATTTTGCGCTTCAGGTGGTGGTGGAATAAAAACTATAGCGCATTTGAAACGCTGAAGGGGACTAGACCACGGACACAGAAGGGGTATCCGACCTGGGTTCTTGTTCAACCCGTCCTGCCACACACGACAGAAAAGGTTCATGGCTGAATTTCATTCTTCCCATGACGTTATTTTTTAGCTAGGATAGAACCGAACTGCCGAATGTATTGTCTTTAGGCATCAATCCCCCTCCCATCCCCGTATAACACAGAGGCTTTCCGATGAGCGAACACATCAATTACGTCACTGACGACACTTTTGCCACTGAGGTTCTGCAATCGCAACAACCCGTGCTGGTTGACTACTGGGCGGAATGGTGCGGCCCCTGCAAGATGATCGCGCCTATCCTCGACGAAATCGCCAAGGAGTACGCTGGTCGGCTGAAAGTCGCCAAACTGAACATCGACGACAACCAGGCAACGCCGGCCAGCTATGGTGTACGCGGCATTCCCACGCTGATGCTGTTTAAGAACGGGAATGTCGAAGCAACCAAGGTTGGCGCGCTTTCCAAATCGCAACTCAGCACATTCATTGACAGCCATCTGTAAAATCGATAACCTCTGCCTGAATGTTCTAGCAAAGCGGCACCTGAAAACAGGAAAACAAAGCCCGCGCAGGACTTTCAGGCGTAATCCCCAGTTGTAACAACCCCGGCAGTACCCAACACCCTCTTCGTACGCGTTTCATTCGCGACAACGCCCAGCGCATTACGCTCCCTCCCCTCTCATTGTTAATTTGCTCATGCACCTATCCGAACTCAAAGCCCTACATGTAAGCCAGCTACTCGATATGGCCGTCACCAACAACATCGAGGGTGCCAATCGACTGCGCAAGCATGAACTGATCTTCGCGTTGCTCAAAAACCAGGCCAAAAAGGGTGAAACCATTTTTGGCGACGGTGCGATGGAGACGTTGCCAGACGGCTTTGGTTTCCTGCGCTCACCCGACACCTCGTACCTGGCCAGCACCGACGATATCTATGTCAGCCCGAGTCAGATCCGCCGCTTCAACCTGCACACGGGGGATACGGTCGAGGGTGAAATCCGCACACCGAAGGATGGCGAACGCTACTTCGCGCTGGTTAAGGTCGACAAGATCAATGGTGAGGCGCCGGAAGCATCGAAGAACAAGATCCTCTTCGAGAATCTGACACCGCTGCATCCGACCGAGCACATGAAGCTCGAACGCGATATGCGCGGCGAGGAAAATACCACCAGTCGCATCATCGACATCATTGCCCCCATCGGCAAGGGCCAGCGCGGCCTGCTGGTCTCCAGCCCGAAGAGCGGCAAGACGGTGATGATGCAACACATCGCGCACGCCATAACCACCAATCACCCCGACGTTACGCTGATCGTTCTGCTCATCGATGAGCGCCCGGAAGAAGTGACCGAAATGACGCGCTCGGTGCGCGGTGAAGTGGTCGCCTCGACCTTTGACGAACCCGCCACCCGGCACGTGCAGGTGGCTGAAATGGTCATCGAAAAGGCCAAGCGCATGGTCGAACACAAAAAAGACGTGGTCATCCTGCTCGACTCGATCACCCGTCTGGCACGTGCCTACAACACGGTTCAGCCGGCTTCCGGCAAGGTACTGACTGGCGGTGTCGACGCCAACGCCCTACAGAAGCCAAAGCGCTTCTTCGGCGCCGCGCGCAACATCGAAGAAGGCGGTTCGCTGACCATCATCGCTACCGCTCTGATCGACACCGGCAGCCGCATGGACGATGTGATCTACGAAGAATTCAAAGGCACCGGCAACCTTGAAATCCACCTGGATCGTCGCATGGCGGAAAAGCGCGTCTATCCGGCCATCAACGTCAATCGTTCCGGCACGCGCCGCGAAGAATTGTTGCTCATGCCCGATGTCCTGCAAAAAATGTGGGTACTGCGCAAGCTGCTCTACAACATGGACGACCTCGAAGCAATGGAATTCCTGCTCGACAAGATCAAGGCCACAAAGAATAACGGCGAGTTCTTCGACTCGATGCGTCGTTGATCACGCTTTGATCAACGCTTGATTGCAAATTGCAAAAGAATCAAGGATAATCTCGCGTTCTCCGGAGCCGGTCACCGAAGTAACCAACGCTTACATCGAGCCGGCTAGATTTGACTTACAGGAATTGCCCCAGATGAAATCCAATATCCACCCCGATTACAACGAAATCGAAGTCACCTGCTCCTGCGGCAGCGTGTTCAAGACCATGTCGACGATGAAGAAAGCGCTTCACGTCGAAGTGTGCTCTGCCTGCCATCCGTTTTATACCGGCAAGCAGAAGATGATCGACACCGCTGGTCGCGTTGAAAAGTTCAACAAAAAGTACGGCGCGATGCACAAACCGGCCTAAATCAGGCTACGAGTTCACGCGGACTCAGCGAAAAGGCAGCCGCAGGGCTGCCTTTTTTATTACGCTCGACAGATAGCCATCGACCTTTTCCAACCATGCCAGTACTCCAGGAACAATCGCGCCCCAGGGGAATCTCCCTGCCACCCAGCGGCTGGGTGTTGGCTGCATTCCTGGTTGTCTACATCTTCCCGGGCCTGATCGGCCATGACCCTTGGAAGAACGACGACGCGATCTCAATCGGGATCGCGTACGACATCATCACCCGTGGCAATTGGCAGGTTCTGCACCTCGCCGGACAGCTTTACCCAGACGCTCCACTCTACTACTGGGCAGCAGCGACCACGACCCACCTTTTTTCGTGGCTACTGCCGGTGCATGATGCCGCGCGTCTGGCCAGCGGCCTATTCACCTTGTTGGCGCTTGAGTTCATCCTCCTCGCCGCACGCGAACTGCACGGAAAGGACCATGCGGCCGCTGCGCCGCTGATCCTTGCCGGAAGCATAGGCTTCCTGTTCCACGCGCACGAAGCACAGCCCATGTTGGCGGCGTTGACCGCACACACCGCCGCTTACTGGGCGCTGGCACTGTTGCCACGCCGCCCACGCTTTTCAGCCATGGTATTTGGCGCCGCTGTCGCCCTTGGCTTTCTCGCCAACGGTCTGCTTCCCGTACTGACCTTGCTGCCGGTGACCATTATTTCCTTGTGGCATTCTGAGGACAGAAAGAAAACCACGGCACTGCTGGCATTTGCTCTGGCTCTGGCTTTAATTATTTGTGGCTCATGGTTACTTCCCTTGCAATTGGGAGCACCGCAATACCTTGCGGGCTTCTTGCAGAGCGAACTGAAACCTTTGACCCAGCACGTGCAACCACTCTCCAACACGCCGCGTTACCTGAACATGCTGCTCTGGTACGCATGGCCTGCACTACCGTTGGCGGCATGGACACTGTGGTCAAAACGTCGCTTTCTCCGCAGCAAACCTCTGGCGCTCCCGATTCTTTCATTTTTGTCGGTATTGCTCATCTTTGGCCTGAGCGTCGAAGTGCGTAGCGCCGAGGCACTGCTCCTTCTGCCACCGCTGGTTTTGCTGGCCGTACCCGGCGTTACTTCGCTGCGACGCGGCGCGGCAAACGCTTTCGACTGGTTCGGCATGATGACCTTTACCATTTTTGCAGCGATCGTCTGGGTTGCCTGGAGCGCCATGGTCTTTGGCTGGCCTGAGCGACTGGCGCGCCAGGCCGTGCGGCTGGAACCCGGTTTCGTTGGCCACTTCAGCCTCATTGGCTTTGCTTTTTCGGCTTTGGGTACGATCATCTGGTTCTGGCTGATCATCACCAGTCCGCGCTCGCCAACCCGCGGCATCATGCACTGGATGGCGGGCCTTACCTTGTTCTGGCTGCTCATTGCGACGCTGTGGATGCCCTGGATTGACTACGGGAAAACCTATCGCCCGCTGTCCGCTTCTCTGGACAAAGCGCTGCCGGCAAAAATCGGCTGCATCGCCAATGCCAATCTTCCCGATTCGATTCTGGCGTCTCTGGATTACTTCAACGGAATTCGCACCACACCCCTGAAAATAGAGGCTGGAGAGCGATGCAACTGGCTGCTGGTGCAGGGAGCGGCACGTGACCCGAAAGCCATTTCAGCCGCTGGATGGCGCAAGGCATGGGAAGGAAGGCGACCGGGAGACCGTCGCGAAAGCGATAAATTTCACCTCTACAAGCGCGAATCCAAAGCCAGAACGAACGCGCTATCTGACGTTCCCGTAATGACCCCTGAAGACAGCGCACCACCACGCTCCTGAGTCCGTAACGAACGCGTATATACAGGGCCGGCTCAATGCACCAGGATCGATGAAAAGCTGGTGTAGCCGTCCTCCCCACTCCTCACGGTTTGATGAAGTGCTCGCGGTAATACTTCAACTCTTCAATTGACTCACGAATATCGGCAAGCGCCGTGTGGTCCGATTTCTTTAAAAGGCCCTTGGCTACGTCGGGCTTCCAGCGCTTGCACAACTCCTTGAGTGTGCTGACGTCGATATTCCGGTAGTGAAACCAGTCCTCCAATTTTGGCATGTAGCGCACCATGAAGCGACGATCCTGCCCGATGGAGTTACCGCACATCGGGCTCTCCCCTTTGGGTACGTGGTTCTGCAGGAATGCAAGCGCTGCCGCCTCAACCATCGCCTCATCATGCGTCGAGGCTTTAACCTTGCCAAGCAAGCCGGTGCGACCGTGCGTGTTCTTGTTCCACTCATCCATCGCATCAAGCTGGGCTTCGGATTGATGAATGACCCACACCGTCGATTCGGCGATGGTCACCAGATCGTTATCGGTAACGATCATCGCCAGTTCGATGATACGCTCGCGTTCCGGATCAAGGCCGGTCATTTCCATATCCAGCCAAACGAGGTGATTTGCGTCCTGTGCCATATAATCCGTCCGAACATCCTAAACTCTCATTTTCTCACAGCTGAATGACCAATACTTTTTCTCTCGCCTTTCTTCTCGCGTTATCGCTGATGGTCGTTCTCCGCCGCTGGCTTGCACAGCGCCAGATTTCGCACGTTCTGGCTCATCGCGTTGCGGTTCCGGAACAGTTCGCCGGTCGCCTTGAACTGCAGGCGCATCAAAAAGCCGCCGACTACACGGTTACGCAAACCCGATTCGGCCGGGTAAGCCTCGCCGTCGAGGTCGTCGTTTTGCTGGCCTTTACCTTCGCTGGCGGCTTGCAGGCACTGCACAATTTCTGGAACACCCGACTCGATGGCATAAGCTACGGCGTGGCCTTGATCTTCAGCGTCTTGGCTATTTCCAGCATGATCGATCTCCCGCTTTCGCTTTACCGCCAGTTCGTCATTGAAGAGAAATTCGGTTTCAATCGTATGACGATCAGGTTGTTCATCGTTGACCTTCTCAAGCAGACCGCGCTTGGCCTAGCCATCGGCACCCCGGTGCTGATCGCCGTTCTCTGGCTGATGGCGCAGATGGGAAACCTGTGGTGGCTCTACGTCTGGCTGTTCTGGTGCAGCTTCAATCTGCTTATCCTCTTCATCTACCCGACCTGGATCGCACCACTGTTCAACAAATTTTCTCCGCTTGACGATGCTCCGCTCAAGGCGCGTATTGAAGCCCTGCTGGCACGTTGCGGCTTTGCCAGTTCCGGCCTTTTTGTAATGGATGGTTCAAAACGTTCGAACCACGGCAACGCCTACTTCACGGGATTTGGCAAGACCAAACGTATCGTCTTCTTCGACACCCTGCTCAGCCGCCTGCAACCGGTTGAGGTCGAAGCCGTGCTGGCCCATGAACTTGGCCACTTCAAGCACCACCACATCATCAAGCGCATCATCCTGCTCTTCGCCATGTCGCTGGTCTTTCTCGCTGTGCTCGGCCAACTAATAAACGCCGAGTGGTTCTTTAACGGGCTCGGGGTCAGCGCGCAAAACACCGCCCTGGCACTGATTCTGTTCTTCCTCGTGGCGCCGGTTTTCACCTTCCTGCTGACGCCACTGATGAGCGTTCTCTCGCGTCGTCATGAGTTCGAAGCGGATCGCTATGCCGCGCAGCACGCTTCGGCCAACGATCTGGTCAAGGCGCTCGTCAAACTTTACGAGGACAATGCCGCCACACTCACGCCCGATCCGCTGCATTCGCTGTTCTATGATTCTCACCCTCCGGCAGCGCTCCGAGTTGAACGACTGGCGCGCCTGATTTGAAGCTCGAAGGTACCATCGTCGCCGCGCATGGCCGGCAATATCTGGTTGAACTTACCGGTGGCGAAACGCTACGCTGTTTTCCGCGTGGCAAGAAAAGTGAATTGGCCTGCGGCGACCACGTCAGCCTACTGCGCAGCGGTGATGCCCAGGGCGTCATCGAATCGATTGTTCCGCGCAGCACCCTGCTCTATCGCTCAAACGAGTACAAACAGAAACTGATCGCCGCCAACGTGACGCAAATCATCATTGTCGTCGCGACCGAACCTTCGTTCTCCGACGAGCTGATCACGCGTTGCATTGTTGCTGCGGAAAGCCAGGACATGAAGGCGCTGATCGTGCTCAACAAATGCGATTTGCGTGAGCGTGTCGCAGCGACCGTCCCGGCGTTGGCAATGTTCGAGAAATTGGGCTACCCGGTACTCAAACTTTCTGCGAAAGCAGACTTTGAAGTGTTGCTTCCGTATTTATCCGGTCACACCAGCGTACTCGTCGGCCAGTCCGGCATGGGCAAATCGACGCTGACCAATGCCCTGGTTCCCGGTGCCAATGCCCCAACGCGCGAGATTTCTGAAGCGCTCGACTCCGGCAAGCACACCACAACACACGCCACACTCTATCGCCTCGACGACCATTCCGCACTGATCGACTCACCCGGTTTGCAGGAGTTTGGCTTGCGTCACCTGTCGCCGGCGGCTATCGAGCATGGCTTCCCGGAGCTCCGGCCACTGCTCGGCAAATGCCGCTTTCGCAACTGCCGCCATGACCGCGAACCGGACTGCGCGGTGCACGCTGCGCTCAGCTCGGGAGACATCAGCCCTCGTCGCTATGCGGCATTCCGATCACTCTGCGCCGAGGTCAGCTAAGCTGACCAACGGTAATGAGCAGTCGAGACAAAATCCGAGCCGTTCAGAATCAGACAAGAAAATCAAGTCATCTCAACGCAAAAGGGGTTTTTCCTTGGGTGTGGGCGGATCGAGCAGGCTGACGCAACGCCTTAGCGTAGCCGCTTGATCCTCAGGCGATTTGCCGACCAGCTCACAGTTCTGGGCAGCAGGTTTTGGCTTCACTACTTTCGGCGGAGCGGGCACTTCCGGCGATCCCGTTTTCGCCTTGGCACCCGGCGACTTAAGTGCATTGGCGGAGGCATCGAGCGCAGGCGCTGTACTTTCCTTTTTACTATCCTTCTCACTGGCCAATCCTGAACGAGCGATTGAATGCTCTTTCAGAACATGCATTTGACTGGAGAGCGCTTCAATTTGCGTCTTCATCTCATCAAGCGCAAGGTTCTTATTTTCCAGTTCGACGCTTATCGCACGTACTTGGGCCTGCAAGGCCTTGCTCTCTCGAAAATGGAAAAGCGCCCCGCCGACCCCCAGCGTCAGCAGAATGCCGAGCAGCACGGAAAGGATGACGACAATCGATAGTTTAGGTTTACCGGAGGGGGTTTCTTCGGCGACGTCCGGCTCTTCACTGTCACTTATCACAGTTTTATCCTTTGGCTATCCGTTGGGCGCACGCCAATGTTTCAATACAGGACGCTTCACTCGAATATAACGTATCCCAAAGGTAATACTTTAGCAATCCATATAAACGTATTGAAATGAAAGGTTTTAATGACACTCAAACCAATTTGAACAAAAGCCCTGCCGCAGAGGTGGCCATGGCAAATACAATCACCCTGACAACAGTCCATTTCGCTCCAATCCTGAGTGATGAAGTGGTAAGCTGACAGCCCTCTGAATATTTCAATTCCGACTCAATAACCCTATGAACATAACCAGCCCTGCCGACAATCCCGGCCAAAAAGCACGCGCACTGCTCAAAACCTTGCAAACAGACTATTCCGTTTTCCGTGACTACTCGCCACTTGCCATTGGTATCGACAAGCTACTTCTGGCACGACTTCCTGACGTTGATCGAAAAACCCTGCGCATCGCACTGGGCATGCACACCAACTCGCTGCGCTATCTCAAGACCATGGAGAAAGCGACGCATCGTCTGGATCTGGAAGGCATTTCGGGGGATGAAGTGACTCCGGCCCACCGCAGCCATGCCGCTGAAATTCTGCGCGAACGCTTCAGGAAAGAGGCGGAACGACGCAAAGCGCAACGCGAAGCCGAAGCGCTCGAGAAACAGCGAGCAGAAAAACTCAATCAGCTGATGGAGAAGTTTGGTAACGGCCGGTAGTTCCAACCCCTGCTGGTCGAACAGAGCGCTGTTTTTTTTCAGTTGTCGCTCTTCGTCTTCGCGCATTTTCCTGTTGTAGAAACGCCAAAAACAAACCGCCATACCGATAATGAACACGATGCCAATCAGGCTAAAGAGCCCGATATCACTTGTACAGCAAACAACAAATTCCCGGCCATGATTCACCTCACCTTATCATCGGACTCGACACCGGGACCCACCGCTGCTTTCGCTCCGTCCGGCAATCGAAGCAATGCGTTCTTTTCAATGATCCAGTCGCCAGTCAAACGCCACTCGCTCTTCTCGTCTTCCAGGGCAACATGCCAGCGACCCGACAGTAGAGCACCGAGTTTGCCTGTATAAGATCCCGAGCCATCGGCCCGCATGATCACGCTCTGATCCACCCCGGCGCGAGTTGGGTGAACAAGGCGCAGTTTAAGTGTCTCCGGCAGTACGGCATCGGGTTTACCGCGCAGCAGAACGCGGATTTTGCCCCCATCAGCGCTTTGCATCACCTCGGCCTGCAAGCCTAGTCTGACGGCATTCTGATCACGCGCTGTTACCAGATTTACAGCCAGCCCCTGCTTGTAATAGTCGTCATCGACCAGGCCATCGTTGCTCGTGATGGCCAGATAGGTCGTGATCACGCCAGCAACAACA
>JANNNT010000621.1:0-8650 GCA_031398685.1 Rhodocyclaceae bacterium
CGTCAGAGAGACCGACCGACAGTCTGATTACTCGTTTGGAGGCGACCGCACGCACCTCCTCAGCAAGGTTCTGGCCGATTTGAAAGATCTCCTCGGCGCGTGCAAAAGCAGCCTTCCCGGCGTCGGTCAGGGCAACGCCGCGGCCAGCCGGCTTGAGCAACTGATACCCCAGTGATTTCTCAAGCTCGCGCACTTGTGCGCTGATCGTCTGGATCGCCATGTCGAGCCGCTCGGCGGCTCTCGCGAACCCGCCTTCCTTGCTGACCATCCAGAAGTAGTAAAGATGTCGGTAGTTCAACATAGGCGTCACTTCGGAATTTACGAACTTGGATCGAGTCTAATACAGATTTGTTCAACTCGATAAAAATGCGCATGCTCGGCAACTCGGAGTAAGCTCAGTCTACGTTCTTGTGATGAACAACAAATTGGCCGCCATGCTGAAAAGCATCGACCGGCTGGTTCTGACCATACCCGGCTCGACCCGATGACATTATCCGTGCACGGCTTGTCGCTTGTTGTTACGGGCTTTGATGTTGATGACTTCCACGGCCAGCGAGAACGCCATGGCAACGTAAATGTACCCCTTCGGGATATGCATATCGAAAGCCTCGCCAATGAGCGCCATACCTATCATGACCAGGAAAGCAAGGGCCAGCACCTTGACGGAGGGGTGGCGATCAACAAACTCGCCAATGGGTTTCGCAGCGAAAAGCATCACCCCAACGGCAGCAATAACAGCGGCCATCATCACGCCGAGGTTGTCGACCATACCCACCGCAGTAATTACAGAGTCTATCGAAAAGATGATGTCGATTACCGCAATCTGGCCGATGACGAACCAGAACAGCCTTTGTCCGGTTGCCTTGAGCGTAGCGGCATCGGTTGCGGATAGAACATCCTCTTCTTGAGCTTCGACTTCGATAAATATTTCGTGCGAAGCTTTGTAGAGCAAGAACAAGCCGCCCCCGAGCAACACAAGATCGCGTCCGCTTATGCCTTGTCCGAACACAGACACGAGCTCGCTCTTCAGGCCCATGACCCAACTTAACGACGCAAGGAGCATTAACCGGGTCACCATGGCGAAAGCCAGACCGAGGCGGCGAGCCTTGTCACGCATGTGCATTGGGAGACGGCCGACCAAGATTGAGATGAAGACGATGTTGTCGATGCCGAGCACAATTTCCAAGCCAGTGAGCATCGCAAAGGCAATCCAGATATTGGGGTCTAGAAGAAGATCCATGGTCCTATTCGTTCCTAAAAAGTCGTTCGGCGTGCTGACTGGTGCTGGGTAATAAAATATTTCTTTGGAAGATTGTCCCGCCGCAGCAACGACTTCTTACTGTTATTCGAACCGACGGGACTGACAAGTTCCGAGGTTAAGTAATAAGTTGATTACGGGCTTCGTATGCCGAAATCCTGGCCCGGTTTGCACACCGGAGCCGTGCCTGGTTCCCATCCTGGCTCTCGGAAGACAAACCAAAGCAGCGTTGTCTCCCGACCAATTGAAAGTAGCTATGATGGCAATAGCGTTGATGGGGTTTTGTTCTTGGAGTACGACAACTCCAAATCATCGGATCTTTGTCGAATGGAATAAACATGCTTTCACCTCAATTCAACTTCGCAAAATACGAAGTGGATCCTCATCTTTAGCACCCCGCTAAGGGGCGAAAGGGTGAGCTGGTTTCTTCGGTAAGGCGCCGTTCAGATTCGTCAGACCTTAATTGGCTGGATATGCTCGAATGGCGGCAATACGCGGTGCAGCTGCCGTTCCAGCAACGGCCCCTCAATGACCGCCGAGGCCGATCACTTCCCCGTGGCCTGACGGCTACGAATGGCCGCTCGACCCAGAAACCTGCCCCTGAGGTCGTGGCCGGTTGGATGGCCGCTCAGGGTCGAGGTTGTGTGAAAACGTAACTATTTTGGCTTGGATAAAGGGTATGGAGTGCTTTAAGCACGAATTTCCTAAAATCATCGCTGCTGGTGTCCCGAGGCAATCTGAGGTCCCTACATGCCGAGGCATAGAGCTCATTTTCGGGTATTGGCATTAATCGAGATATCCGCGCCCAGCTTCTGAGCCACGGGTTGTCAGGTGTTCAAGCAACACATTATGACCGGCACACTTACACCGACGAAAAGCGCGCAGCGCTGGTGATGTGGGAAAAAAGACTTGATGAAATCGAAACCGGCAGAGATTCAGCAAATGCGGGGCAAACCAATAGGAAACGGAAAGTCACTTTGAACGAAAGGTAGTTCGTTGAGTTTCGTAGCGTTACGCGAACGCAAACGACGGAGTCCAACTGTAATTCTGAGTGCTACTGCTGTTTATGGTTTGACTTGAGCGGTGAAATTGCTCGCTTGGCCATGCGGCGCGCTCGAAACGAGACGACCAGTTTCCCTTCCAGGTAGTAGTACCAGCCCATTGCACGCTCAATCTCGTCGTAAGCATCAACCACCGCTTCCATCGCGATGCGATGCTCCCGCGCTTCGTTTTGCTTCATGCGCGTCGCCATCAGTGCAACGTCGCCGGAGTGCCGCCTGCTCCACAGCATTTCTTAAATTTCTCTCCACTACCGCAGGGGCACGGGTCGTTGCGGCCTATTTTCGGACTGCCGCGAACAACCGGCATGGATCCCTTCTTTTCACCGATGGAGAATTCGTCTCCAACCAGACCACTTGCCTGCGTTCGTCGCCGGTCCGTCCAATAGGCGTTGATTTCCAGAAGTGACACTTCAATTTCGTTCATCCAGTGCTCAGCATCTCCCTTGCTCCGGGTGATGTCGAGTCCCTCGTCAGTGCCCAAAAGCGTGAACGGCGCGAACCACTTCGGTTGTGCGACGGATAACAGCGCCCACGCTTCGTCGTTGAACTGAAAACCGAGAAGAAAGCCTTCACACCATTCGGCCGCACCCCACTGATTACCTCGCCAGAAAATGGGATCGAATGACTCCGGGTCAGTCGTTAAGGTCTGGATTATGGCGTTGTAGTGTCGCATGACGAACGACAAAATCCGGTTGGCCTGCTCGTCATCCTCGAATTCCGCGTCCACTTCGCCTTCATCCATGTCCCATACCCAGGGCAGCCATTGCGAGGGCAGCACGGGGTCAGGGCTCATAGCAATTGCGGTCAGGAAACCTTCGAGCGTGGAGACATCCATCGACGTGTCCTGAATGGCATCGTCGGAAAGAAAGTCGTCAAGCTCGTTCAACTCATCTTCCGAGAGATCCTGGCTTGTCTCAACCCGCTGATTGCCGTCAGGTGGCAAACCAATCAATGAATCAATCCCATCCTCGTCAACGGCTTTGAGTGCTTCTTTAAGTGCTTCATGATCGCTCGAAAAAGAATCGTCCCAAACCGCTGAGTTCCCGAATTCATCGACCACCTCCAGGAGCCAGCCACCTTCACCGTCTTTGTAGATGTCGACTCGCACAGTCTTCCCCTCTCGTGTCACTGTTTGGGCGAGGGGTGAATGTTCTGGCGACGGGTCTGGTTTAGTCATCTCAAGTCTTTGTGAAATTATCGAATTGAATGGTGCTGTCGACGGTGTGCAGATTTCGGCGCTTTCACGAAAACAAAAGCAATACAGTTCACGAAATTCCAGGCGGCCAGCATGACGTATTTATCGGATTCTTCCGGAACCATTCGGTTCAACCAGTTCGCGGTCTCTACTTGCACGCAGGCGAGGAGTTCTTTTTCTGGGTGCGCTTCTATATATTGCTGCATCGAGTGGTTGCGAAGGCTCTCACTCAAATCATCGCCAAACCTGGCAATGGCCGAAAAACGATTCGACTGAAGATCCAGATCACCTTCCGCACGGCTGCCGCTGCCCAGACGCTCTCCTTGCCTTTTAACAAGGGAGAAGGCCGCTTTCTGGCTAAGGCACCGACAACCTGGTGGATTATTTGTTGATACTCTTCATTGAGATGCTTTGCGCAGAAAGCATCCGTGAGAGCTGTGATGGCGGAAAACTTCTCGGCCATGGCTTTGGGGATTTTTTGAGGTAGGGACATGATGGAGGCTGGATGTCGGGAGGCCATATTTTCACAGGTCAGCCTGCTGAATGCCAATTTATCTGCACACCGATGATGATGTGACGGACCAACGATGCTTTCCTGTGCCGCCATTCCTCTTGCATCCGTTGTAGCCAAGATAATGCACTGGGAGTGTCACCATGAGTGCCACAACGGAAGAGGCGTCGGTGCCACCGCAAGTGCTATTGGCCCATCACCTGAAATCACTCAAGTTGCCGACCTTCGCACGGGAATACGAGAACGTAGCGGCTGAGTGTGTCCGCGCCCAAATCGATTACCCACGCTACCTGTTGCGCTTGTGCGAACTGGAACGGATCGACCGGGGCTACGTCCCCGTCACGGCGGTTGGTTCCGAACTCCTGTTCGAGGAAAATTGGCTAATGACTGAAGTGCCGGAATATGGCCATATCTGGCCCAACCGCCAGAGCCGATGGGGAGCAGACTGAATGCATGTCCGCATGCGGTCTCTGCTGCGAATACAAGCGAATACTGGTGTGACTTCCAGATACAGAACTGGCCCCGTTCAGTTGGACAAAAGATCAACGGCGATAAGTGTAGCCCTGCGGTGTAGGGTTATCCACGGGGCCGCCGCCCGCTGGTTGATTAATTGAAGGCCGCAGAAACGTTGGCTGCGATAAAGCCGAGTACAATTTGACAGAAATTCTGCACTTGGCTGCGTGCTCGGAAAATATCGGAGTTGGGAGCCATGTCGATTGGCATTTATCACTCGAAAGGCGAAAGCTGTCTTTGTGAAATCCCGATTCCAAGAACGCAGGAGGTGGCTGCCATGTCTTTTCCGATCTGGGCGCTCGTTATCGGCACCTTGCTCATCACCATGGCTCTCTCGGGCACGCTGCTCAAGCGACTCCCGATCAGCGCCTCGATGCTTTATATGGTGGTTGGCTTCGGCCTCGGCAACGCCGACTGGGGCCTGATCCCGCCAGACCCGCAGCGTTACGCCGGAATTCTTGAACGGGTGACCGAAGTTGCTCTGCTGATCTCGCTTTTCTCCGTTGGTTTGAAACTCGGTTTGCCCTTGTCGAGCCGGCGCTGGTACTTGCCGCTGCGTCTGGCCTTCGGGTCGATGGTCCTGACCGTTGCATTCATCACAGCGATTGGGTTCTTCGTTTTCGGCCTGCCCCTCGGCGCCGCCGTCCTGCTCGGAGGCATCCTGGCGCCGACTGACCCGGTTCTGGCGTCGGATGTCCAGGTCGACGAACCGGGCGACCGCGACCGATTACGCTTCAGCCTGAGCGGCGAGGGCGGCCTCAACGACGCCACCGCCTTTCCCTTCGTGTATCTCGGGCTCGGCCTGCTTGGCCTGCACGAACTCGGCCCTGCGGGCTCGCGCTGGCTGGCCGTCGATGTGCTGTGGTCGTTTGCCGGTGGTGTCGCTATTGGCAGCCTGCTCGGCATCATAATCGGCAAGCTGGTGATCTATCTGCGTACCCATCACCGGGAGGCCGTGGGCCAGGACGAATTCCTGGCGCTCGGACTCATCGCTCTCGCCTACGGGGCGGCTCAGGAGGCCCACGCCTCCGGTTTTCTGGCCGTTTTTGCTGCCGGCCTCGCCCTGCAGCGCAGCCGGGACGTCCCCCCTGCAGCACAGGTCCCGAACGACGGGCCAGCCGGCCTGCAAGACAAGGAGGCGCACATTGCCGTGGCCACGCATCCGGATCTGGCGGGCGCCTACATGACACAGGCGGTACGCGGCTTCAACGAGCAGATGGAGCGTATTGCCGAACTGGTCATCGTCCTTGCCGTTGGCGCGATGTTGCCCTACAGCCGTGCCAGTCTGGGAACCGTTGCCTTCGTGTTGTTCCTCTTCGTGGTGATCCGCCCCGCATCGGTGTGGCTCGGTCTGCTCGGCGCAGAGGTGTCACGCGACCAGCGCATGCTGATCTCCTGGTTCGGTATCCGCGGTATCGGCTCGATCTACTACCTCGCGTTCGCCCTTAATCATGGCCTGTCCGGCCCCTTGGCCGAGCAGGCCATCACCCTGACCCTGACGACGGTCGCGGCCTCCATCGTGGTGCACGGAATCTCCGTAACGCCCCTGATGAATCTCTATGCCCGGAGGCGACGGGGTTCTTGAACGGCGTCCGCGTCGGCTTGCCGCCGTTCCTGGGGCCGGCCCCAGCAGCCTGTCATCTTGTAATTCTTGCCGCAAAAGAAGTTCTCTGCTTCGCGCAAGGCATTGCCGCGACGTCTTTCTGTACGCCGCAACTGCCCCCGCCGCCGACGCATTTCGGTGTTCCGACACCGGCTGGCATACAGGTTGCGTAACCCCATTCGGGTGCTATTTCCCTTCGGGGAGCACGGGCACCCCTCCTTCCACCCTTCGGAGAAACGAAATGGGATCACTAACCCAGGGCCTCGACCACCTTCAGCAGCAAAGCCTCTCGCCGCGCCTGCTGCGCGCCGTCCGCCTGTTACAGCTTTCGTCCCTGGATTTCGCGCATGAAGTCCAGGACGCGCTGGACAACAACCCCTTCCTCGAAAGCGACGAAATCGACAACGATTCTCCGCCCGACATTGCACTGGCCAGCGCTCCGGAGCGGCAGTTCGCCGCAGAAACCATCCAAGACACTGAGGTTCCACCGGGACTCACCGACCTGCCCGCCACCGACACGAGCGAAGCCGACGGCGACCCCGGTGCGACGTTTGACGACGAACACGAGAACTCACAGGCCGACGGCTTCTCCGCCCCCCGCCAGCATGACGCGGGCGTGGCCTCGCTGTTGGACCTGCGCGCCAGCGAAGAGTCGCTGAACGACGCCCTGTGCAGGCAGCTTGGCCTCCTGCCGCTTTCGCCGCGCGACCGGGTGCTGGCCGAAGCCCTTGTCGGTTCGCTTGACGACGACGGCTACCTGCGCGCCGATCTGGCCGAACTGGCCGGCATCACCGACCTGGACCCGCCACCCAGCGGCGAAGAACTGCACATCGCCCTGTCCCGCGTCCAGTCGCTCGAACCGGCCGGCATTGGCGCCCGCACCGTGCAGGAATGTCTGTATCTGCAACTGCCAGCCATCGAGCCTCCCGAACAGCGCGAACTCGCACGTCGCACCATCGATGACTATTTCGACGCCCTCGTCGCCAACGACATCTCCGGGCTGGCCAGGGCGCTATCGCACACGCCAGCCCGGATCCAGGCAGTGCTCGCCGACATTCGGCGGCTCGATCCGCACCCCGGCGCCCGCTTCGGCGCCCCGCCTATCCAGTACGTAAACCCCGACGTCATCGTCAAAAAGGTGCGCGGCGCCTGGATGACCACCCTCAACCCGGCCATCATCCCCAAGGTGCGCCTCAACCGCGTCTATGCCGAAATGTTCCAGCGTACCCGCTGCGCGCAGCACGCCGAACTCGCCACCCACCTGCATGACGCGCAGTGGACCGTGAGCAACGTCGAGCAACGCTTCGCCACCATCCTCAGCGTGGCGCAGGCGATCGTCAGTCGCCAGCACCGCTTTCTCGAATACGGCCCGCTGGCCATGAAGCCGCTCGGCCTGCGTGAAATTGCCGATTCCGTGGGGGTGCACGAATCCACCGTCTCGCGCGTGACCAACAATAAATTCATGTCCACGCCGCTCGGCGTCTTCGAACTCAAATATTTCTTCTCTCGCGCCATGGCGACGGCCGCCGGGGGCGAATGCTCGGCGACCGCCATCCGCGGCCTGATCAAGGAGATGATCTCCGTCGAGCACCCGCAGGCTCCGCTTTCCGATGCGGACATTGCCCGCCACCTGTCACGTCAGGGCCTGATCGTGGCCCGCCGCACTGTTACCAAGTACCGGCAAGCGCTGCACATCGAAGCCTACGAGAGACGCCGCCAGCACGCCTGAAAATGTCCCGGCCAACGCCGGGCAGTCGAGCGGATCAGCGGTTGGGCGGCCTGGACCCTGCAGATCACCCGGGCGACGATGGAGCGGCTGGGCTGGTATGAAAGCGAAGGTCCGGGCACGGCGTTTGCCCTTCGATAGTGCTGGAAAGCTGCGTAGGCCGCCTCAGGCTGCAGCTGACGGGTGCAGTGTTTTTTCAAATCACCACAGGAGAGATACAAAATGGCAAGTTCATTAACTGGAGATGCCGTCTATACGGGTTCGAAGGCAGGCATCGTCGATGCGCGGACGGGCTTCTCGGACGGGCCGGGACCTGAAATCATGGCCGCCAGCACGCTGGAAGGCAATGCCGTGGTCAATGGTCACGGTGAGGATCTGGGCAAGATCAAGGAGATCATGATCGACGTGCCCAGCGGAAGCGTAGCCTATGCCGTACTGTCCTCGGGCGGCCTGCTGGGGATAGGCGACAAGCTCTTCGCCATACCGTGGGCAGCGCTGACGCTCGATGCCGACCGCAAGTGTTTCATCCTCGACATCGATGCCGAGCGTCTCGAAGCGGCGCCGGGTTTTGACAAGGACCACTGGCCGGCGATGGCAGACCCCACCTGGGCGAACGAAGTGCATGCCTATTACGGACAGCGCAACTACTGGCTGCGGGGCGATCCTGATATCGATATTTAGCACGCAGGTCGTGCAAGCATGGCGGCCGGCGAGCGTGATCCTCCCTTTGCCTACCCTCGTCGGCCGGTTTCCAGGCAGGATTTGCTGGTAGCCGCGCCCGAC
>JANNNT010000638.1:0-2935 GCA_031398685.1 Rhodocyclaceae bacterium
AGTTTCAGGGTTTCGCCGCGCGTCTCCAGCGTGCGTTGCGACACGGCCGTTTGGTTGTCGGCGGCGATCAGCGCGAAATACTGCTGCGCAACTTGCGCCGTAAGCGAGAGACGAACGGCCTCTTTTGCCGATTCGGCCGCAAAGAGATCGGCGCGGGAGGCTTCGCTGGCGCGGCGGAATTTGCCCCAGAGATCGACTTCGTAGCTGGCATCGAGCGTGGCCCGGTAGCTGGTCTGGATGCGCGGAACGCCGGTGACAGGGAAGGTGCCGAGTAAGGAACTCTTGGTGCGATCGCGCGATAGCCCGGCGGAAACGGACGGGTAGCGATCGGCGTCGGTCAGGTTGGCGATTGACCGCGCCTCGAGCACCCGTGCGGCGGCAACCGCGGCATCGGCATTGTGCAACAACGCCTCGTCAATCAGCCGGTCGAGCACCGGGTCGGCATACAGCGACCACCAGCGCTCGCCGCCGCTGTCGGCCTGGCGTTCAGTTCCGGTGCGATCCGTCCCTACGGCACTCCAGTCCTGCGGCAAATCGAAATCCGGACGCCGATAGTCGGGGCCGACGGCGCAGCCGGTGAGGAATAATGCCAACAGCGAGGCCAGCAGCGGCGCGGCCAACCGCGTCGCTACGCGCCGCGGTGCACTGCGTTCAGGTATCGGCTTGTTCATTCTTCTTCTCCTGCAGATTCTTCACGTTGCAACCGTTTAACCAGCTTTTCGTGCGCCCTGGCGTGGGTTTCCTTCACTTCGACAAACAGTTCGTCGGTACTGCGCGATTCGCTCAGGCGGCGGTCGGAAATCAGCCGGTAGAACAGCGGTACAAAGAAGATGGCGAGGAAGGTGGCGGCCAGCATGCCGCCCATCACCCCGGTACCGACCGCCTTCCGCGCTCCGGCGCCGGCGCCGGACGAGAGAGCCAGCGGCAGCACGCCGAGAATGAAGGCCAGCGAAGTCATCAGGATCGGGCGGAAGCGCAGGCGCGCCGCTTCGATCGCCGCCGCCGCCGCGCTCATGCCTTCGCCGTGCTTGTAGACGGCGTATTCGACGATCAAAATGGCGTTCTTGGCCGCCAGGCCGAGCAGCGTGACCAGACCGATCTGGAAGTAAACGTCGTTGTTCATGTCGCGCAGCCAGACGGCGGCCAGCGCGCCGAAAGTGCCGAAGGGCAGGGCCAGCAGCACCGCCAGCGGCAGCGACCAGCGCTCATACTGGGCGGCGAGGATGAGGAAGACCATCAGCGCGCCGAGTGCCAGCGCGTAGCCGGAGGAACCGCTCGACTTCTTCTCCTGGAACGAGGCGCCGCCCCAGTCGTAGCTGAATTCCGGCGGCAGCGTTTCGCGCGCGATGCGTTCGACCTCGGTGATCACCTGCCCGGACGAAATGCCCGGCGCGCCGGAACCGATGATCTTCACCGAAGGCAGGTTGTTGAAGCGCTCCAGGGTCTCCGGGCCGGTCGTCTGGCGGATCTGCGCCAGCGCCGAGAGCGGCACCATCTGCCCGCGTTCGGAGCGCACGTAGATGCCGCCGATGTCGCCAGGCTGGCTGCGGAACTGCGCCTCGGCCGACATCAGCACCTGCCAGGTGCGGCCGTACTTGTTGAAGTCGTTGACATAGGCGGTGCCGAGCGTCGCCGCCAGCGTTTCGAACAGGCTGTCGATCGGCACGCCCAAAGCCTTGGCTTTTTCCCGGTCGACGTCGACATCAAGCTGCGGCACAGTGGCGCGCCAGAGCGAGGACACCATTCCGAAGTTCTTGTCCTGGCGGAGTTTGCCGATGAACTGTTCGCTCACTTCGGCGAGCTTTTTGGCGCCGCCTTCGCCGCGGTTCTGCAGGTAGAACTCGAAGCCGCCCGAGTTGCCCATGCCGAAAATGGCCGGCGGGCCGAAGGCCAGCACCAGCGCCTCCTTGATGTGCGCCGTCTTCATGAACAGCTCGCCGACCAGCGCGCTGGCCGGCACCTTGCGTTCGTCCCAGTGCTTGAGGGTGACGAAGAAGGTCGCGGCGTTGTTCTTGAAACTGCCGCCGATGAAATCGAAACCGGTGAATACGATGGTGTGCGCCACGTTGGGGTTTTCGCGGATGATCGCTTCAACTTCTTTCACCACCTTGTCGGTGCGTTCCAGCGAGGCTCCGTCGGGCAGATAGACGGCACTGATGTAGTAGCCCTGGTCTTCGTCGGGCACCAGGCTGCCCGGCGTCAGTTTCCACAGGCCGCCAGCGAGCAGCACCATGCCGGCAAAAAGGATCAGCCCGAGCGCGCCACGGCGGATCAGCCAGGCAACGCCGGCCGTGTAGCGGCCGGTGACGCGGGTGAACCAGCGGTTGAAGGCGGCAAAGAAGCGGTTCTCGGCCTTGTGTTCATGCTTAAGGATAAGCACGCACAGCGACGGCGTCAGGGTCAGCGCGACGATGCCGGAAATGATCACGGCGATGGAGATGGTCACCGCGAACTGGCGGTAGAGCTCGCCGGTCAGGCCGCCGAGGAAGGCAATCGGAACGAACACCGCGCACAGTACCAGCACGATGGCCACCACCGGCCCGGTCACTTCGCGCATCGCCTGGATGGCGGCGGCCTTGGCCGGAACTCCCTCTTCGTGCATGATGCGTTCGACATTTTCAAGCACCACGATGGCGTCGTCCACCACGATGCCGATGGCCAGCACCATGCCGAACAACGTCAGCGTATTGATCGAGTAGCCAAGCAAGAGCAGGCCGGCAAACGTGCCGATCAGCGAGACCGGAACGGCCAGCGTTGGGATAAGCGTCGCCCGCCAGTTCTGCAGGAAAATATAGACCACGAGAAAAACCAGCAGCATGGCTTCGCCCAGCGTGATGAGCACTTCGCGAATCGAGACCTGCACGAAGTCGGTGGTGTCGTAGGGGACGGTGTAAGTCAGACCGTCGGGGAAGCGGGTGGACAGTTCCTTGAGCGT
>JANNNT010000653.1:0-6266 GCA_031398685.1 Rhodocyclaceae bacterium
ACGGTGTAATAGGAGCGCCAGTCCGGGTCGCCGGCTTGCACGGGCGGATAGAGGTTGGCCACGGGATACGGTTCATTGACTCCGACGCCCCACATGAATCGAAATGCGGTGCGCGCACGCTCAACGTCGAGGACGTTACAAATGAACGCCAGAATGTTGCCCAGCACGTCGCAGCGCCAGTTGAATGCAAAAGGTGTGATTTCGGCGAGCAGGTAACTCGCATCGCCGACAGAGGATTGCTGTTCCGCAAAGCTGAACGGGGCAGACGGGTCACGCGGCTTTGTTGAGGGCCAGAAGGCCGTGAGAATTTTGCCGCGAATCTTTTGCGCGCGCTGCAGCCACTCCGAAGCCTCGTCAAATTTCTTCTGAAACTCCAGCAGGCGGCCGTAGGCCAGGGTTGCGCGATACCACAGCACCTCATCGTAAAGAATGTGGTAGCTGCGCCCGAACAGATCGGTCCAGTCGCCCGCTTCGGGGATTTCGAGCAAGCCGTCGTTGTTGCTGTCGAGTCCGGAAAGCCAGTTCATCATGCGCGCCAGCGGTTCGGCGTATTCGGTCAGCAAATCCCAATCCTCGTGCTTGACAACGTAGGCATACAAGGCCAGCACCGCCCAGAAGCCACCGTCTATCGCACAAATGCCACCCACGCCGCTATAGTCTGCCGTAGCGGTGTCGAGGCTGACATTCGCCGGAATCTGGCCGTTGGGCGCGAGGTTATCGAGGAGCGTGCGGATCGTCGCCAATTGCGCTGCGCGGATATCCGCGTCGGGCAGGTCAATCGTGTCGACGATGGTGATCGCGCCGTCGCGCGCCCACACGGAGCGGTAGTTGTTGTCCGTCCCGGTGACTTCGTTGTCGGCCAGTGAGCACGCGGAGAAGCCGGCAGGCGTGATGTTTTTCCGCAAGGCGACCAACGCGCGCCGATAGCCTTCAGCAATCAGTTCGCGCTCGTCGGCGGTAAGCGAACTGAGTGCTTCCTCGCTGAACAGGCGGCGAAGGGTCGGATCCAGTTCGTCCGCCGGCACGCCGGCCTGGTCGAGCGACGGCGTTTCACGGATGACTCCGAAATGCGTCAGCCCTTGCAACACGCCGTCGGCAAACGCCCGGGTTGCACTGTAGGTTGGTAAATGCACGACCGCTTCGAAGAGTTCCGGCTGGGCGTTTTCCACAAGGATGCCCTTGACTCCCGGCAGCAGGAACATGCTGCTATCGTTGCCGGTATCGCCGGCGACCAGCACCTGCTTCATTCGAACGTTGGTGTGCTCGCAAAGCCATTGGAGAGCGTTGCCTTTGCTGGTGTTCGCGGGCAGCACGTCCAGGTCGCGCGAACTGGAGTAAACCAGGGTGACCATGAGCCCGGCATCGGCGAGCTGTTTAGCAAGCGTGTCCACGATCTCCGGTGTGGCCTGGAGCAGATACCAGCTCGACTTGTAGGGATGCAAAAATTCCGGGGGTTGTTGCGTGACGCCGGGAAAAGCGGCGAGGATTTGTTCGACCTTTGCCAGGTCCCATCCCTCACGGAATTGCTCGTCGAAATCAGCGACGTGCCGCTTTTCCTTGGCGTCGTAGATCTGCGTGCCGACACCGCCGATGATGTAATCCGGCCAGGGGAGGGCCTCCGTCTCCAGCAGCGTGAGCACGTCGTCGACCAGCCGTCCGGTGTTGTAGCAGAGCAGCGGACGTTGCTTGCGCGGGAGTGACTCCCAGGCTTCGTTGAAACGGCGTATTGACTCTGGATTGCCCAGCATCGTGCCATCCAGGTCGGAGCTGAAAAGTTTAATCGGCATCATTGCTTGTTTCATCCCATTCGGCCTTGCTCGAGGGGGTGCTTTCCGTCGCCCCGCGGTCGACCAGCGCGACCAATTGTTGTGCAATACCCGTCCAGGTGAACAAACTCCGCGCCATGTGCGCGCCCATGTGGGCCAGTTGCGTGCGCAGCCGTGGATGCTTGAGGACCTTGTAGATCATGATGCCGAGGTCTTCGCGGTCGAGCGGATCGGCATACAGCGCGTGCCGCCCGAAGGTCAGCGACTGATGCAGCCCACCATGGACCGTCACTATGGTTGGCGTACCGCAGGCCATCGCTTCAATTGCCGTCATGCCAAATGGTTCGTAGCGGCTGGATAGCACGAACACGTCAGCGGCCCTGTAGTAATCGGCGAGATCTTCATCGGCGATGAAGCTGCCGAAAAGGACACGGTCGTTCAGACCCAGTTCGGCAACCAGTCCTTTAAGTTCCCCCATCAGCGTTTCCTCCCCTGAAGTCAGCGTCGAGCCGCCGACCGCAAGGTAGAGCGTCGCGTCCGGAATGCGCTGCGCCACCAGCTGGAAGCCCTGGATGAGGAGGTCGTAGCCTTTGTTTCGAGCCAATCGGCCGAGGGCCATCACGACCGGTCCGGTGAAGCCGAGTTTCTGCTTCAGCGCCTGCTGCGAGGATTCGCCCACGGGGAAGAAGCGGTTGTCGTCGTAACCCGGCGGGATCATGAAGCACTTCTCAGCCGGTACTTCGTAGTCACCCGCAAGCAGTTCCAGCTGCTGCGGTGTCGTGGCAAGCACGCGGTGCGCTGATTGGTAGATCAAGCGTTCGTTGTTGACGCGTTCGGTAAAGTTGTATAGCGTTTCGAATTTGGCCGCGTCGCCAGGAAAATCGGCTTCCATCTGTCGCTGCTTCCAAATGCCGAGCGAATGCGGTGTATGAAGGTGCGGAACACCCAGCACCTCACTCAGGTGCTTGCCCGCCACACCAGCGTCCCAGTAGTGGCTGTTGATGAACTCGTATTTCAGTCCATGCGTTTTGATGAATTGAAGGGCATTTGCTTCCCACTCGGGCAGCTTCTCATAGAGATATTCCTTGGGGATGAAGTCCGGTCCACCGCACGGGGCGCGAATGATCCGCACCTGTTCGGCCACCGGCTCGATTTCCGGCTGGCCTTCAAACCCCCGCGTCCAGATGTCGACTTCATGGCCGAGTTGCGCCAGTTTCTTGGAAAGCTCCAGCACATACACGACCTGGCCACCCGTATCCAGGGCGCCCAATGGCGGCTGCGCTGCCACGTAGCCGTGGGTGGATACCATCGCGATGCGGGGTAGGGACGATTTTTCGTTAATCATTTCTTTGCTCCTGGGTCAATGTCAGTCTCGGGCGGCCTGGTTGTTCAGGTTGGCTGTGCCCCCGTTATGCTCCTGTTTGAGGTAAAGCGTCTGCGTCGGCAATGCGAAGCGAATGTCCTCGGCATCGAATCGGCGCTTCAGTTCGAGGTTCAACTCTTGAAAATACGTCAGGTAGTCCTTGAAGTCCGTCGAGTCCCACCAGTGAACGACGAGAATATTCAGCGACGAACTCTCAAATTTGTTGAAGCTGATGATGAGGTCGGCGGTCTTTGGATGCGGTCGGTAGATGTCCTCGATGATCTGCATCGCCCGTCTGATTTTTTCCACCGGTGTGTCGTAAGTGAGACCAACGTTCATCACGGTTTTGATGTTGGGCTGACTGCTGATATTGATGAGATTGGCATTGGCCATGGTGCGATTGGGCACGCTGACCAAGTGGCCGTCGAGATTCCGGATCCGCGTGCTGCGCAAGCCAATCGCCTCGACCGTACCGTCAATTGCATCGAGTTGAATGCGGTCGCCGACACGAAACGGCTTGTCGGCAAAAAGAGCCACCGCACCAAAGAGATTTGAAAGCGTGTCCTGCGCCGCAAGGCCCACGGCCAGGCCACCGATGGAGAGCGAAGCCAGCAGTCCCGTCACGTTCATGCCGAGGTTCTGCGACGTGACCAGTACCGCGACAATGACGACGAACACCTTAAGGCTTTTGCGGATCACCGGGAAAATCTGCATGTCGAGCACGGCCTCTCCGGCACCCTCGACTCGCTTCTCCCACAACCCCACCGAAAGATCCACGAACTTCAGGGTGACATACGTGAGCGAACCGGCGACGACGATTTTGAGGGCGTTCGAAATGAAGGTCTCGGCCCAGTCCGGCCAGGCGAAAACCCTCAAGCCCAGATGCAAGAGAATTACAAACGCGACGATTTTTACCGGCCCTCGTACCAGTTCGAGGATAAGGTCGTCCAATTTCGTCTCGGTTTTTGCGGCGAGCCTGCGCAACTGGGCCTGAATCAAGCCGTCCAGCAACTTCGAGGCGTAAAACGCCAGCACCACGTAAAGGAGCGCCGCCAGGTATTGCCAGAGCGGGTTGCCCAGCACAGAAACGTCGAGCCCCTCGATTCGGTCCAGCCCGAAGGTGAGCCAGGTGTTCGTCGAGTCGGTGACATTAGCAACGGTGGTTGAAGGCGGCGCGTTTTTTGACGCATCGGCGGCGGCTACTCCCAACGGATTCCCGGCAAAAAGGAGGAACAGCATTGACGACGGAATCCAGCGGTCGAGCGATTTCAGATATTTCGAGTCCATAGAACTTTCGTTTTTACGTTCTTGTTTTGCGTTATATACCCTAGGGGGCGGCTAAACAAAGTCCACCTCGCTCCCAGGCGTCACGCACGGATGGCGGCCCAACCATCCTGAATTTCCACAGAGGGTGAGACCCTCTGAATCCTTTTCCTAGCGGAAACGTTCTGCACAGCCTAAGACTTTAGGATAGACACTTTGACCTAAAGTTCCAACTAATCGCAGTCGGTCATAGCGACCCATACTACCGCGGGCGTTCACCGTGCCCGTCGTTTTGTCGTGGTTTTAGGCTAGGCGAAGTATGCCAGCCACCGAATCCAGAGCACTCAAGTTAATTCCAATTGCACACAATAACGTTGAACCTCTGCCTCCCGGACGGGTCAGTTTCCTGAATGTGTCGATGACAACCCGTTTGCAAGCACGGTCAAATGTCCCAGCCGGAAACAAGCGGCAATCGCGCTTATGCCATCCAGACCGCTCAATGGTCGCCGGCGAATGGAGGATTTTTACCTGTCCTCTGGTGCCTGAAATGGAAGAATTACCGGAAAGAAGTCACTGAGAGACCACCGCTATGTGCGGAGGCGCACAGAAGCATTCTTGACATTTTCTTATCGTGTAAAAGAATTTATCCACTTGAAGCCCGTCGTTGTCCTCGTTATCGGGCGTCGCCACCCAACGTGTTAAAAAAATGAAACCGAGGTATCAATGATTCAGAAGGAGTTCACCATGTCAGTTACGGCTAATGAATAAGAAAAAAGCCAATGAGCCGGCCCAAGGCATTTTGCCGACGATAGTCGCGCTGAGTATTAAAGTGCTCGGGGATTTGCGCGGCGACCTCGACCGCCTCTGGCGCGTCCCCGCCCTTGCGAAGAAGGCACAACGCACGTGCGCAACAACACCCCTGATTGTCGTTCTGCTGTGCGTTTTACCGGGCGCCGTACAGGCCTTCGGCCTGCCGGACGTCGAGCGTCGCGCGCGCACCCTCGCAAAAGCCGGCTACGTCAAACCGGACGCCGACTTGCCCGAGGAATTGCGGCAACTCAAGCACGAGCAATACCAGAACATCCGCTTCAAGCCTGAATTCGCGCACTGGCGCGACAAGGGCTTGCCCATTGAACTGGCCTTCTTTCACCGCGGAATGGCCTTTGAGCAGTCGGTAAAAATCAACGAAGTGTCGAGCAACGTCATCCGTGAGATCAAATACCGCCCGGAGGTCTTCGATTTCGGTTCCAACAAGATTGATCCGAAGAAATTGGATGGACTGGGTTTCGCCGGCTTTCGCGTGCATTACGCCATCAACACGCCCAAGGTGAAGGACGAAATCCTGGTTTTTCTTGGCGCAAGCTATTTTCGCGCGCTTGGCCAGGGCCAGGCATACGGTCAGTCGGCCCGCGGTCTGGCCATCAATACGGCGGAGCTCTCGGGCGAAGAATTTCCCCGTTTCGTGGAATTCTGGATTGATCGCCCGACGTCTGGCGCACGTGAATTCACCATCTACGCCTTGCTCGACTCGCCAAGCGTGACGGGAGCCTACCGCTTCATCCTCAAACCCGGGCAGGAGACGAGTATCGATGTCAAGGCCCGCTTGTACCCGCGCGACAGCATTACCAAACTGGGTATCGCGCCGCTGACCAGCATGTATTTGTTTGGCGAGAACCAGCGTCCCGCTCAGGACGACTACCGGCCCGAGGTCCACGATTCGGACGGTCTGTCGATCAACGTCGGCAACGGCGAATGGATCTGGCGCCCGCTGGTCAATCCCAAGCGTCTGCTGGTCACCTCGTTCGCCACCACCAACCTCGGCGGCTTCGGTCTGCAACAGCGCGACCGGCAGTTCTCCAATTATGAAGAATTGT
>JANNNT010000196.1:0-25880 GCA_031398685.1 Rhodocyclaceae bacterium
CGCCAGGACCAGGAGCGATACCGCCGGCATACCGTTCTGCCAAAGCCGTATCGCCGCGCCGATGACCGTAGTGTCGATGCGTTGCCCCTGAATGTTCAAACCGACGACCGGGAAGGCATTGGCGACGGCGAGCAGTACCAGGCAGGCGCAAGCCAGCGCCAGGGTGTTCTCCAGGCTGTGGCGGCTGTGGCGGTAGAGCAATGCGCCGCAGCGGGGGCAGAGGGCGCTGTAATGCGGGGGTTTCTGCCCGGTCGTTTCGCGAACGAGCAAATCACACTCATGGCACGCCGTCAGCGCCGGGGCGTTCTCTACCGTCTGTACGGGCTCATCTCGCACAGATCGCCTCCAAACTGGTGGCGTGGACGGAAACGGGTTGAGCGAAATTGACGTAAACCTCTCGCTGTGGGAGCGGGATATGAATTCCCGACTCGGCGAGGCGGCCATAGATGATGTGCCTCAGGTCGCTGTCCACCCGGCGCGGCGACATCGGGTTTTCAAACTCGACCCAGTAGACCAGGACGACCTTCAACGCGTTGTCGCCGAAGCCGTCAAAAAATACTTCGGGAGCGGGATCTGTCAGGACGCATGCATGTTCTGCGGCGGCCGCCAGAAACAGGACTTCGGCTTGGCTGACATCCGTCCCGTAGGCGATATCCACCGTCAGTTCACGGCGGACCTGCCGATTCGAATAGGTCCAGTTGACGACCTGGTTCTCGATGAAATTCGCATTGGGGATCAGGGCCTCGACGCCGCTGAAGGCGTGCACCGTGGTCGCCCGCAGGTCTACCGCGGTAACGTATCCGGCCACGCCACCCAGTTCAACGACGTCACCGATACGGACTTTTCGTTCGAAAAGCATGATCAGGCCACTGATGAAGTTCTTGATGATGGTCTGGGCGCCTAAGCCGACGCCGATGGCCAAGGTGCCGCCGAGGAAGGCGAAGACCGAAAGCGGAATGCGGGCGAGATTGAGGAGAAGGACGATGAGTGCGAGGGAGAGAACAATCATCGACCAGCGCCGTATCACCGAGGCGAGCTGATAGCTGACCTTGAGCGAGCGGACCAACTGGCGCTGGATAAAGCGGGAAATCCTTGCCAGCAGCCAGTAACCGACGACGAAGACGACGAGGAGGCCGATGCTCTTGCCGACCGTTATGCCGTACTTGACCGAGACCTGGCGGCCGTCGACTTCCGAGACATCCTCGGCCACGAACAACTCCTGCTGCCATATTCTCTTCAGCAAAGCTGCGGCGCGATCGCGGACCCAGAGAACACGGTCGCGAAGTTCTTGATCGCCGGAGTCGGCGAAGTCCGCAAGCCAGCGCGACACCTGTTTTTCCAGGCGCGCTGCAGCAAGTTCCACCCGCTCGCCCATCGCCATCTGGCGCAGCAGAAGATTCAGGATTTCCTTCTCGTGCCCTTGTTCCTGGCGACCCTCCGCCAGGTTGTCGATGCGGATGCGCTGGGCACGGATTTCGGTTTGCAACGCCTCTTGTCGAGTACGGGATTGGCTGCGCAAGTCGGCCAGTTTCCGTCCCAATTCGGTCAGTACTTTCAAAGCCGCCTGGCGTTGCTCCGGGTTGGCGCTCGACAAAATGGCATACCGCTTCTCCCACGCGTCGCCCGAAACGCTGTTCAGCATTTGCAGGTGGTCGAATCCTTTCAGAATCGCGTTGTCGGTCTTCAGGGCCAGATCCAGGAAAACGTCCAGCCCGCCCGCTTTGCCTTCGGCATCGAGTCTTTCTCGCTCGGCGCGATGTTGCACGTTCCGCCTGGCCATCAATACCATTTCCGACGCCAGCTTCTCATGCTCCGAACTCACGCGCTGTCGCTGGATGGCAAGATCGTCCAGGGACAGCCTCTGATCGGGCAAGACTTTCGCGACGACGACCTGCATATCCTCGATGCGGCCGCGCCAGGAAGAAATCTGAAGCTTCAGGCGTTCCTGGTCGAGCGCGGTGACGGCGATCTCGACTTCGGCTACGCGCTCGAGGAGAGCGAGGACTTCGAGTTCTTCCCGGGCCTTTGCTGCGTCCCCATCAGATCCGGCCCCAAGCGCACGCTCGCTGGCCTGCCGCGATGCTGCGGCCCTGGACTTCAACTGGTCGTGAAGATTCTGCATCTCGGTCTGGTTGGCGCGGAGACTAGCTTCAGCCGCCGCCAGCTTCTCCTTCAGGCCGTCGATTTCGTCGCGCAGGGCGTCGACCTGAACCGCAGAATACGGCGGGGTTCCCTGCAGGGCCTTGACCAGCGGATCCTCGTCAATGGAGGCCGCAGCCATGTTTCGCAGGGCGAGCAGTTCTTCGATATGTTTTGCCTTTTCCCGTTGCAGGTCGACCAGCCAATCGAGCAAGCGCTGCTTGTCGAGCGCGAGGTCCTGTCGGTACCGCCCTTGGTGCTGTCCGGCCTGTTTGTCGCGCAGATCCAGGGCTTGTCTTAGTTGCACTCGCGCTGCATCGAGTTGCTCGGGCAAGGAAGGTGCGGCAGTCGTTGCGGATTTGGCCGTGCGCTCCTGTAACGCCATTGTTGGCAACGTGGCCTGCGCCTGAGGCGCCGTTCCCACTATCGCAACGAACGCCAGCGTCAACGCCAGGCGCGCCTGCTTCGCTGCCGGTCTGAAGCGATGATTCATGGGTTCCCCTCAGCAACACGTGCGGGCTGAGCCATCGTGGCCGCCGGCATCGCCCTTTCGAGCACGAAGAGTTCGAAATAGGGGAGAAACCGGTCCATCAGCAGCACGGCCAGGGCGGCTTCATCCTGGGGCAGACGCTGGGCGAAGTCCGGCGCCAACTTAGCGAAACGGTCGAACAAAGCCGGGTCGAAATGCGACCCGCGACCTGCAGCCATCGTTGCCAGGGCTTCTTCGACGCTGTAGGCGGACTTGTAGACGCGCGACGACGTCAGGGCATCGAAGACGTCAACCAGAGCAAACAGCCTTGCCTGCCGTGGAATGGCCTCACCCTTCAACCCTGACGGATAGCCGGTGCCGTCGTAGTGCTCATGATGAGCACTTACAACCGGTGCAGCATCCTGCAAGACTTGGGATTGCGAGATGATCTCCAGTCCGTAGCGTACGTGCTTGGCCATTTCCGTATGCTCGTCCGCGGTCAATCGTCCAGGGCTGCCGAGAATTTTATCGGGCACGGCCAGTTTCCCGACATCGTGCAGCAGCGCCCCCTTCACGGTGCGCACGATCTCTTCCGGCGGCAGGTTCAAGGCCTCGGCAAACAGAAGTGTGGAAATGGCGACGCGCAGGTTGTGTCCGGCTGTTTCGCCACTGCGCAGTTCGGTCAATTTGCCCAGCACCGACAACAGGTCGATGTTGTCGTGCGTGATGGTGGACACGGCCCGCAGCAGCCAGCGTTCCCGCTGGCGCAGAACCGGGTAGATAGCAGCAGCGCTCATGGCCGAGACGCCCACCGCCAGCATGGTGGCACCGATGGCACCAGACGTTTGCCAGGCGCCGACGGTGCTCCCCAACGACGATAAGGAGAAGGCGCCGATGGCGGACATGACGGCTGTTCCCAACGACGTCAGAATCACGTGCTTGCGCAGGCGCTGACGGACGTTGGCGAGGACAGCGACCAATTGGTGGTCCAGCCATCTCGAGGCTATGGCCGAGGGAGAAAGGCCTGGCAGTTTGGCGTTGCGCGACATTTGCGTCAGTGATTCAAGAGCCGGGCTTTGACCTGATCACCATCGTGCGTGTAATCGCTCAGCCGGAATGCCAGGTACGCCGCCGTCCCATCGCCGATTTCCATTTCGACGAGGGCGATGGGACGGTCGGCGTCGCCATCGCGGATGATGTCGACCCGCACGACCTGGCCAAAGCGGCCCAGCCAGGAGCGGATGCTTTCTTCAGTGGCGGCAGCGCCGAGGCCCGTAATCAGGATTTTCTTCGTGGTCATGATCAATGCCCGACCGAGGCCGCGTCGACCGTGCGGGTCGCTTTAGGCGCCAGAGCGATCGCAAAGGCCGAGATGAAGAAGATGACGGCAATGACCATCATCAGGCCATTGGTGGCCAGCATCATGCTTTGACCCTGCACGGCGTAGTCTAGTAACTCGCGTCCGAGCTGCCCGACCAAAGCCGGCATGCTCTGGACGATGACGCCCAACTGGCCGGTCGGATCGACGACGCTGGAGAGCTGATCGTGGGCAATGTAGCGCCGATCCTGCCAGAAGGTCGTGACCAGTGAGGTCGCGATGGCCCCAGCGATCGTCCGCACGAAGTTCATCAAGCCGGCCGCCGAGGCCATCTCATGTTCCTCGACCGAGCCCATGGCCAACCCCGTGATCGGAACGTAGTACATCGGCATGCCGACGCCCATGACGAAGAGCGGGATGCAGATGGACCAGAAGTCCATGTCCGGCGTGGCCATGGCCCGCCACAGCGTGTCGCCGCCAAGCCAGGCACAGCCGATGAAGATCAGCCAGCGCGGATCGAAGCGGTTCGACAGGTTGGCGGCAATCGGCGAGAAGACGACCGAGAGCACCCCGCCCCAAGCCACCACGATACCGGCCCAGGTCGTGGTGTAGCCCATGTTGTACTGCAGCCAGAGCGGGGTCAGCACGTTGAGGCCGAAGAAGCAGCCGAAAGCGAGCGCGAGCACGAACATGCTGGTGCTGAAGCCGCGGTGGCGGAAGACGCGGATATCGACGATCGGATGCTCCTCGGTCAGCTCCCAGATGAGGAAGCAGAAGAATCCGATGACGGCGACCGCAGCCAGGATGCAGATCTTATCGGAGGAGAACCAGTCGAGATCCTTGCCCTCGTCGAGCATGATCTGCAGGGAGCCCACCCAGACGACCAGGAGCAGCATGCCGACTACGTCCATCCGATTCTTGACCAGTGGGTCCTCATAGCGTCTGAGCAGGGTCCAGGCGATCACGGCGAAGGCCAAGGCCAAGGGCACGTTGATGATATAGACCCACGGCCAGCTCCAGTTGTCGCAGATCCAGCCGCCCAGCACCGGGCCGACCACCGGCGCCAGGAGCGTGGTCATCGCCCACAGGCCGGTGGCCTGCATCGCCTTTTCCTTCGGGAAGATGCGCAGCAGCAGGGTCTGCGAGAGCGCCATGATCGGCCCGCCGGCCATGCCCTGGAAGACGCGCATGACAAGCAGCATGCCCAGCGAAGTGGACATGCCGCACATCAGAGACGAGATGCCAAACATGAACACCGCGAGCGAGAACACCTTGACCCCGCCGAAGCGGGAGGTGAGCCACCCGGTCATGGGCACGGTGATGGCCTCGGCCACCGCGTAGGCGGTGATGATCCAGGTGCCCTGGCTGGTGCTGGCGCCGAGCGCTCCAGCCATGTTGGGCTGGGTGACGTTGGCGATCGTCATGTTGAGCACGGCGAGGAAGTTGGCCATCGCCAGGACGACGGCCCCCACCAAGAGCATCCCCCCCTGCAGGCCGGGCTGGTCGTTGTGGGCGTTCGAAGCGTTCGACATCATGCTCTCCTGATTAGGACTTGCTGCGCAGGTCGACCTTGGCCGTCATCGACAGGCCGACCCGCAGCGGATGGTTTTGCAACTCGGAAGGGTCGAGGCGCACGCGCACCGGCAGGCGCTGCACGACCTTGATCCAGTTGCCAGTGGCGTTCTGCGCCGGAATCAGCGAGAAGGCCGCGCCCGTGCCGCCGGAAAATCCGTCGATGACGCCGTGATAGACGACCTCTTCGCCGTGCAGATCGCTGACCAGCTCGACCTTTTGGCCGGACTGTACTTCCTTGAGCTGCACCTCCTTGAAGTTGGCGTTGACGTACATCTCCTGCACGGGCGCCACCGACAGCAAGGGGGCGGAAGGCTGGACGCGTTGCCCCAGCTGGGCCTGGCGGCGGGAGATCACGCCGTCGACCGGCGAACGGATGATGGTCCGTTCGAGATCGACTGCGGCCTGGTCGCGTTTGGCGCGCGCCAGGGCCACCTCAGGATTCGTGTCCACTTCGGTGCCGGCAATCAAGACGGCGTTGGCTTCCTTGGATCCGAGGGCGGCGTTGCGGCCGGCGCGTGCTTGAGACACGGCAGCTTTCGTCGCATTCAGATTGGCTACGGCGGAGGCATAGGCGTTCTGGATCTTGGTCAGCTCGTCGCCGGAAACTGAGCCCGACGCCACCAGCGCCTCGCGGCGCTGCAGATCGATCTTGGCCCGTTCGAAATCGGCCTCGGCGGAGGCCAATTGCGCCTCATACCGCTGTTGTTCCGCTTCACGGGCGCTTACCTGGGCGCCGAGGCCCGCGTCGGTGGCCACATAGCCTTTCACCCGGCGTATGGCGCGGCCGAGGTCCGCTTCCGCTTGGGCGAGGGCGAGCTTGGCGTCGGTGGGGTCGATGACAACAAGAATGTCACCGTTCTTCACGATTTGGGTGTCGTTCACCCGCACCTCGGCGATCGTTCCGGTGATGGCAGACGTGACCTGGGCGATCTCCACGGCAGTGTAGGCGTTGTCGGTCGAGACGTAGCGCGAACCGATCTGTTCCCAGTACGTACATCCGCCGCCGCCCACGACCATCACGGTCGCGGCGAGCGCGGCAAACAGGGTCTTCCTTTTCTTGCGGTTTTTGAGGTTCGATTCGTTGGATATGGAAATATCATTCTGCTGGTTCATTGCATTCTCCTTTAATTTCTTGGATGGTTCATTCGGTGGCGCCGGGTTGGGCGCTCAATTTGTCGGTACTTTGGAAGCCGCCCCCTAGTGCGCGCACCAGGGCCACGTCGAGAACCAGGGCACGGGTTCTGATGTCGGCCAGGCCCCGTCGAGCCGAGATCAGTTGATCTTCCGCTGACAATACGTCGAGGTAGGTGGCAAGCTCGCCCTTGTAGCGCATGCTGACAATGCCGTGCGCTTCGGCGGCCGCGGCGACGGCGCTACGCGCTGAGGCGAGCTCCCCGTCGAGGGCTTTCCGGCTTACCGTCGCGTCCGCCACTTCGCGCAGCGCGTTGGTCAGCGTCGCGTTGTAGGTGGACACGGCGACGGCGTACTCGGCGTGGGCGCCGCGCAATTGGCCCTGCAGGCGTTCGGTGTTGAAAATGGGCAGCGAAATTGCGGGGCCGATGCCGCCGATGTCGGAACCCGACTTGCTCAGCTTGTCGATGCCCAGCGATTGAACGCCGACAAAAGCCAGGAGGTTGACGCTAGGATAGAAGCCGGCCTTCTGCTGATCGATGCGCTTGGCCGCCGCTTCCGTACGCAGTCGCGCGGCGACGATGTCGGGTCGTCGGCCAAGGAGGTCCAAGGCGAGGTTGGGCGGCAAGCCCTCTTTCCCGGCAAAGAGCACCGTCGGGCGAGTGATGGCGAGTCCGCGGTCCGGCCCAGCGCCCATTAATGCGGCAATGGCATTCCTTAGCAGCGCGATGCGTTCGTCGACGCCATGCAATTCCCCTTCCACTGCGGCCCGTCGTGCCTCAACCTGGCGTACGCTGGCCAGGTTCTCCAGACCGAATTCGTGACGCTGGCGGAACAACTCTACCGTCTTGGTGCGTAGGGCCAGCGCCGCTTCTGCGGTGTCGCGGACGATGAAAAGATGAACCAGCTCGGCGTAGGCCGAGGCCACCGAGGTCGACAGGATCAGGCGGGTTTGCGCCACTTCGGCCTGGGCCGCCTTTTGCTCCGATAGCGCTGCCGCCAGGGCCGAGCGGTTCTTGCCCCAGAAATCCAGTTCCCAGGAGAGATTCAGCGTCGCCTGGCCGTAATCGTTCCATCCTTGCGGCGTGGCCTGGCGCGGCATGAGGTAGTTGTAACTCTGCTTTGCCTGGTTGAAGGAGGCGTTGCCGCTCACCTCGGGCATGAGCGGTGCGCCTGCCACCTGAGTCATGGCTCCGGCCTGCCGCATCCGGGCTTCGGCAACGGCCAGGTTGGGCGAGTCACGCAATGTTTCCTCGACTAGGGAATCAAGCTGAGCGTCGCCGTAAGCTTTCCACCAATCATTTCTGGGCCACGAGGAGGCGGGTTCGGCGAATGTGGCCGTGCTTGCCAGTTGACTCATGGTTTTCAGCGCAACCGGTTTATCGATGGCTGGCATCGGAGCGCAGCCTGCAAGAGCGACCAGGCACGCGACCTGCAATATCCGGGAGCGTGTCGGTTCCGCGAGGGGGAGAGAGTGTTTAGTCATTTGCATCCTGATTATGAAATTGAACACGAGTGTTTAAAACTGAACTTACAAGTACGCTTTATACCTAAAGTGTCTTGCAATGTCAACAGAAAAGTAAACTGAACGGTTTGTTTCAATCTATAAACGGCAGTCGAACCACATCTCGGCTAGGGTAGAGGCTTGCTGTGTCTGGTTTTCCGGGCCATTTCCGGAACAGAAATGGGTCACCCAATGGGTGAGGCAAAGCGCAAGGCGCGGGCACGCCAAAAGGACCCCGGTGGTGCTCGATACCTTTGGCGGACAAATCCACGTCGAGTGGGACCCTGACGCCGCCGTAACGCCTCTTGGGCAGTTACCCTTTTTCATCGAATTTCTGAAAGTCAGTGGCCTGGTCGATGCGTGGATTGACGATTGTCCGCTGCACTATCAAAGCAACAACGCCTCGGAGAAGCGCGAAGTGTTGGCGACCTTCCTTCTCTCGATCCTTGCCGGTCATCACCGCTACGCGCACATCACCGCCATCCGCGAGGACGACATCCACCCTGAACTGCTCGGGGTCAAGCAACTCGTCTCCGAAGATGCGGCACGGCGGGCACTCAAGAAAATCGACGAATCCGCCGGCATCGCGTGGCTGGACAGTCACTTGGGCAAAACCACACGCCCCCTGCTATCCACGCCGTGGATACTCGATGCGGATGGAACGGTAAAGTATCTCTACGGCAAACAGGAAGGCGCGATCATCGGCTACAACTACCACAGCGCCTTGATGGCCAAACCCGCCTGGCCTTGCGCGTTGAAGTCATGGCTGGCTACCAGACGGCGCCGAAGCACAGCATGCCCGGTCTGTGGGCCTGGCTTGGCTCTTTTGACTAGCCTGGCCGGCTTTCTGGCGACTTTGAAAGCGAATGCGGAGCAGTTGACGGACCGCCGCCTCAACTGGCATCAAATTGCGGGTGATTTGGTCAGCCGCCTGCTTTTTTTAGGTTCAGGAGAGCACTCGGAGCTAAGGAAACGGGGCAACAGGAAAAGACTGGTCATCCTCGATGAGGCCTATGCCCTTTTCGTGAAAAGGGCTTCGAGACGACGTCAGTCGGCGCGATCGATGCCCGCGCGGGGGCTCGAAGACCGCGATCTACAGCGACTTCCGTTCGAAGGAAAAAATCAGGGCCGCCGGAGTCTATCGACGCAGTGTGAGTGGCAGCGCGATTCCGGGGAGCGTTCCGGGATTGGGCCATGCGCTTACACGCATGATGTTGACGGTATTGATGAGGCCGAAGCCGCCTTTCTTCAGGCGGAAGGGAATGGTCGGCATATTGGGTAACTGCGAAAAAAATTGACGCTCGTCCTGAAAAAGTCCGTGAAACATCGCCAATGCGTCCAGTGTGAGAGTCCACCTGCCGAAGGTAAGTAGCTCCACCTGCAAGTCGCGCTGGCGATGCTCGCCGTTTTGATCTTCAATTGCGGCCGATTTGTTCTCCGACCAAGCCTCTGGCTGTTCAACAATATCAAACAGGCCCGCGGGAAGATTCAGCGGGAATTTCAGAGGCAATGGTGCAGATGTGCGGGCGAGGATCATGTCAATCCCCTTGCAGGGAATCATGCTGGCGGAGTGTTGTGAGGCCAGCAACAAGTGAGGCTGGGCGAACAGCCGCGGCGCCGCCAGCAAACGGAGCGCTTCGCGGACGCGTTCCTCGTCGGCCTCATAAAATTCCGTTGACGATCCGTTCGCGAAACGCAATTCAAGCGTGAGATCCATTTGGTTTGTGGTCATATCGCCTGGGAGTGTGTACATGTATTGGCCCTTTGATTGGGATGATGCTTGAGAGAAGACAGAAGAGAGTATTCCTCGGGCGCAAGCTTGATCACTTCACAGCGAAAACCCGAATCAGAGGAACAGGAACGCAAACTCATGGCAGGTCGTCGCAAAGTCTGTGGTTTCATGGCTCGAAATTGGCTATCAACGTGGTGAGCATGCCCTCACGCATCAGGCTCAGATGCATCACGCCGCCGCTTGCGCGCACGTCCATCAAGCGACGACGCACGCGTTCGTAAGCGCCGGGCTCGGCGAGTGCAATCCCTTCCACGGCGATGATGACATCGCCGCCGATCAGCAATTGTTCGTCTCCAACGACGACGCTGTAGCGGCCACCGCGCAGCCCCAGTCGTTCGGCCGGTGAGCCGTGCGCCACGCGTTGCACTAGCAAACCGGCCGCGGGCAGATTGAACGCACGGGCGATTTCGCTGGTGAGCAAATAGCCGTCGAGTCCGAGCCAGACCGAACGCTCTTCGAGCAGGAGCCGGCGCGCCATGTTCGAGGTGACGACGAAGCCCAGGCCTTCCGAGCCACCGGACACCGAGACGATATGGCTTACAATGCCGATCACCTCGCCGTTCATGTCGAACATCGGGCCGCCCGAGTTGCCGCGGTTGATGGCCGCATCGGTCTGGAACAACTCGCCGGAGACAAGCCCCGCGTAGGTCGATTTGGGTTGGCGGCGCGCGCTCACATGCCCAACCGTCAAGGTATGGCTGATGCCTCGCGGCGCGCCGACGATGAAGACCTGATCGCCGACCTCGGTCTTGTCGGAATCGCCAAAGCGCGCCGGTGCAATATTCGGCGGTACCCGCTCAAGCTGCAGCAAGGCCACGTCTGCCGCGGCGTCCGATGCAACGATGCGTGCCTTGACCACCGTTCCGCCGATGAATTCGACATCAACACTATCGGCGGTCTGCACCACATGCGCGGCGGTCACCACCTTGCCATCGGCACTCACCAGCACGCCGGATCCGACGCCCACGACACTCGTCATCGTCCCGAACGGCGCTCCTGGCCCCGCTGCCGCGACATGCTCGCTGGTGCGGATGACCACGACCGCCGGATCAACGCGCTTGAAAAGTTGCGACAAGGACCCCGGGGCCGACGTCGTCGCGGCATGGGCCGCTGCCGTGCCAAGCCACGTCGACGCCGCAGTCAGGAAACCCGCCAGGACCCATGCCACCACACGTTCACGTGCACGCACAGTCATTTCCTCCTCCCCTCCAGAAACCCGGCGATTATTTCAGCCCCCGCCGCCTCGATGGCAGGCACGGGTACTGCGTATCGGCGCGCATCGACCAGGGCGACGGACAGACGATTGCTGCCACACCACACTCTTCCTTTGGTTTCATACCGTCTCCGGGGTTGGATTTCCGATTGGCCAGGGCAAAGAGGCGCAGCGAATGTCACGAATGAGTTGTCGCGAAGCGTGCTGCTTATTCGCCTTCTACTGCCAGCAAGCGGTTTAGATAGATACTTTGAATTGAACATTAGAGTCTAATTTTGAACTTTGTGTTACTATTTATATCTTATGTGTCTTATATTGTCAAGCAATATCGTGCTGAACGGTTTAAGTTGAGACGTCATAGGGAGAACATGAAGTGAGAAAACGGAGCTACAGGAAACGGCAGGCCATCCTCGATGCTGCCTACGTTCTTTTTAGTGAAAAAGGGTTCGAGAGGACGTCCGTGTCGGAGATCTGCGCACGGGCAGGAGGTTCGAAGGCGACGATCTACAGTTACTTCGATTCGAAGGAGGAACTGTTTGTGGAATGCATGTTTTATCTTGCGGAGAACTATCTGGACGGGATTTTCTGCGACCTGCAAAGCCTAGCCGATGATCTCCTATCGGTTCTGCAGGACTTTGGCGAACGCTTCCTCCGTTTGGTGTGCTCGCCAGAGATGGTTGCCGCGAGACGATTGATGATCGCTGAGGCGGGCCGCGCGGGCATCGGCCACTTGTTCTACGAGAAACTCGTGAGTATTCGCCAGCAAGTGACGTCGTTCCTCTCGATCGTCATGGCGGAGGGCAAATTGCGTGGCGGCGATGCCGATCTCGCTGCGGGTCAGCTCCTAGCCTTGCTGGAGATGGAGCTTTTCGAGCCGCTTCTGCTATGCGCCGGTAACGGTCTTCCTGACGAGCAGGCAATTGCGTCGGCGGCCGAACGGGCTGTCGGTACCTTCCTGAAAGCTTATGCACATGATGCTCACGGAGACATGGTTTTGTGAAGGGCTCAAGAAGAGGGAGCGTCCCAATGAAGGAATTTCAAAATGCGACTTGTGCATAAGCAGGCCGTTCTCGGCGTCGTCAAGCCCCCCCCAGACTTGCGCGCCTGATTCACGTCGCGCTTGTCATGCATTTGCTAATGAGTGGCGCGCTCCTGGCGTCGATCATTTCCTGACTGGCCAGATGAATCATACATTTCAGAGAGTACGTGCCCTGAGTTGCGAGTCGCCGCGCCCAGGAGATTGCTGATGGCTCGGAAAACAAAAGAGCAAGCGCTAGAAACACGGCAGCAAATCATCGATGCGGCCAGAACGGTATTCCACCAATCGGGGGTCAATCGCTCGTCCTTGGACAGGGTGGCTCAGGTGGCCGGTCTGACGCGAGGCGCCATCTACTGGCACTTCAAGGACAAGGTGGAACTCTTCCTTGCGGTGCGAGTGAATGTCCTGTTCCCGATGTTTGAAGAAATCGATTCGATCATCAGGTCGGACAGTTACGCAGATCCGCTGGATGGCATTGAGGCTGCACTCAGGCGGTTGTTTCAGATACTGGAGGATTGTCCCAGCGTAAGGATGGTTCTTGAAACCATGGTCAATCGCTGCGAGCACGTCGCTGAGTTTGCCAATGTTCAGTCGGACCGGGACGGGGCGGCAACTGAATTCCTGTCCAGGCTGGAATATGCCTACCGCAGGGCGGCTGCTTTGGGTACGCTCGGCTCGGGTTTGGATCCCAAGCTCATTGCGAGGGATACATGGGCATTCGCTTACGGCGTGATGTGCCGAATCCTGGGAGGCGACGCTGACTGCGGATTCCGAAATCACGTCCGCGAGCTGATCTCGCTCCACATGGCCTTGCGTCGCTTCGGTCGGATGCAACACAGCGAACAACTCCGGTCTCGGTTCATTGCACCAAGCTGAAAGCTGACGATGGCTTGTCGTTGCGAGGCATTTCGGCCAATAATGAACATACGTGTATAATTTTATACTGTTATGTTACCATTCGCTGCTGGTCAAGCATCTTCCCTGTACCTGCGACATTTTTAATGCCCCCATCGAAGCCACCCACTTTTCTGAGCTGGCGACGACATCCTTGGCTAATGAACGCGTCGTTGCGTTTCCAGCGGAGCTATCCGAGCATCCAGCGATGGGTGTAGCTGATCGGAGCGCCGATTCGAATGAATAAATCAGAGTCGTTCTGAGATAGAACAATAGAAAAAGAAACGAGGTGCTGTCGATGGATGTTGAATACAATGCAGGCTTTTCATCGAAAAAGGAGTCTTCGGTGCCTCCACTGACTGCAGCTCAACGGCGCCTGCATCGGGCTGCTTTGCAACTGTTTGCGGAGCGCGGTGTTACTCGCATCAATGCGAGCGAGTTGGCCGAGTTGGCCGGCATGGCGCGCGGCACGGTGTACAACAACCTGTCGGACCTGGATGGCCTGTTTTCCCAAGTGGCGGCGCAGCTCAGTGCCGAAATGACCGAGCGAATTGAGAGTAGTGTCGGGCAAATACATGATCCTGCCCAAAAGCTGGCAAACGGAATTCGCTACTTCACAAAGCGAGCTCATGAAGATCCTCACTGGGGACGTTTCATTTGCCGTTTTGGCCTTGGCTCGGCTTTATTGCAGGAAATCTGGATGGGGCAGGCAACCAAGGATCTCCGGGAAGGACTCGAAAAGGGACGTTATGTCTTCCAGCAAGAACAGCTTGCTTCGGTCGTTACTTTCATTACCGGGGCTGTGCTGGGCTCGATATTGCTGGTGCTTGAGGGCCGCAAGACATGGCGTGATGCCGGATCCGATAGTGCGCAGTTAGTCCTGACCGCTATTGGCATTCCGCGCGAAGAGGCGCGAGCACTTGCGTGTATGGACCTGCTGGCGATCCCCGACGATACGCTCTGATTTGTTCAACCTCGAAACGGGGGTTGCCGGACTTAGGGGACGCTATGTCCCGCTCCACTCGGAGATGATGAAGCGGATCTCATGGGAACCTACGCCAGTCTGCTCCTGGCAAACAAGATCCATGCGTTGGCAAGTATCGACCTTGCCCTCAACCGACAGGCACAGAACTAGGACAGGCGCGCCAGGGGCGAAACACGGCGCCCCCAGAACCCGCATGCCTATTACCTCCCCAAGCATACCTTCCGAATCCCCGCACATTCATTGCCTTTTCAGGCCATCAACGAAAATATCTTAAAACTTCGATTTAACCATGGCGGACACAGCGAACACGGCGGGAAAACAAGAGCCTATGTTGGTTTACCCAATCACCCGCCGGGTGAATCCGAAGAAAAGCCTGAAACTCAAGCTTTTCGCCGTGTTCGCCGTGGTTAATTGCTTTTTCCAGAATCACCACTTGTCACTCGTCTGCACCGCTCTCTTCTGATACCCCCGGATTCGCTCCGTCAGGAAATCTAGAAATACTCGGGTACGTTCCGGCATGAACTTGCGACTGGGCAAGGCTGCATACATGGTGAGCCGGCCCGCTATCCAGGGCCGCAGCACACGCACCAGTTCTCCCCGTGACAAGTAGGGCGCAGCCAGATCCAAGGCTATCGATGTCACCCCGCCACCGGCCAGCGTTGCCTGAAGCAGCGTTTCGCAGTGGTTTACCCAAAGAGCGGAATCTACGGCAAGCTCCCGAATATCATCCGGCCGCTCTGAATTGAACAGCCGCCAAACTCGCGGATGCAAACCGGGCCCGCGCAGGCGCAATACCTCGTGTCTGGCCAGGTCTTCCGGCTTCAATGGGGAGCCCCGCCTCTTTATGTAGTCCGGCGAGCAGACAAGGACCTCCTCGGTGCTCGATACCTTGCGCGCAATGATGTCACCGTCGAATGCATCATTGGTCGACAATAAGGTGATGTCGTAATCCTCAATCGACAGATGTTCGTGCGAATCGACTTCAACGTGAAGCCAGATCTTAGGGTGCATCTGACGAAACTCCGGCATAAACAGCCCGAGCACATAGGTCGCCAGCAGGGGCGGAGTCAGTATTCGCAGAACCCCGGCAAGCTCATGCGTCTGGGAACTCGCCGCACTGTGCGCCTCGTCGATGTCCCGCAGAATCACGCGCACCCGGTTCAGATAGGTTTCGCCGGCCACAGTGAGTGAAACGCGGCGTGTCGTGCGATGCAGCAAACGCGTGCTCAAATGCTCTTCAAGGTCGGCAACGAGGCGCGTCACCACGGCAGGAGACATATCCAGCGCCCTGGCCGCCGCCGCAAAGCCGCCCTCGTCGATAACCTTCTGAAAAACCCGCATTGACATTAAGCGATCCATGGTGCCTCAACCCGGAAAAACAAGGTCTTTATTATTGTGCATCTAGCAATTTATCGATGACGAATTAGGTATTTTTCTTGTCAATTTTGGCGATTAGTATTCAACCCGTCGATGAGGCCACACCAAAACAACCTCTTCGATGCCGGCGAAGCAAGAAGCCAAACCGGATAACTTCATCATTAATACTTAAAAGGAGTTTCATCATGAGAACCTCGAAAATTGCAACCGTCGCCCTTCTGCTTGCCGCTCTCGGTTCTGGTTACGCTACCGCAGCTGATACCGCCACTCAAGGCCTGAGCAGGGAGCAAGTACTGGCCGAACTGGCCGACGCCCAACGCACCGGTGATATCGTCGACGCCAAGACGGGAATGAAGCTCAATGAACTCAACCCAAGCGCCTACCCGGCCAAGGCGGTCGCTGAAGGCAAGACACGTGACCAAGTGCTGGCCGAACTGACCGAAGCCCAACGTACCGGCGATATCGTTGACGCCAAGTCGGGCAAGAAGCTCAATGAACTCTACCCCCATCTCTACCCCAGCCACTCCTGAGCGATCTGCTCGGCTGATGAATTGATGGATAGAAACGGCCATTCGGGGTGATCGGACGATCCGGTCAGATTCACCCCGCAACGCCGGTTTGAGTGCGCCGACAACTCTCCGCTATAGTGACAGGCACTCACGCGCAAGGAGAACTGTCATGCGCTTTAGCTTTCTGGCGTGATGTGCTTGATATTGAGGTAAGCACGCCCCGCATCACGCTCGACCCGGTCAACAATCGCATCAACACAGCGCTGAATCTCAATGTGGCAGGCAACAGCCTCGCCGGCCTGTTCTCCAGCAAGAAATACCACGGAGGTATCGACCTGAGCTACGGTTTGCGTTTTGAACCGAGCGACGGCAGCGTGCGCTTGAGCGATGTACGGGTACACCGGCTCAGCGTGGAAGGAATGCCTGAAATTCTGCAGCGCCGCATGGAACGACTTGGTGCTCCGTTGGCGCAGAAGCTCGTGAAGGACTATATGCTGTACAAGGTACGGCCAGAGATTTGCAGGCGGCTCAGGGTTGGGGATATGCGCCCGGCGCCTTCAGAATCGCCCCCGCCGGGCTGCCGATCACGCTCGATCCGGTCGCGCGCAAGCAATCCCGCCCTCATCAGTGGCATGCCCTGGGATCCGCATGCCTATTGGCTTCCAGAGCAGCTGCCGGGACAAGCAAGAGGATTTAACGACTCCCCCGACCCTCCCGATGCGAGGCCTACTTCATTTCGACGACGAACTGGTCACGCGGCCGGCGCACTTTCTTCAGGTTCACCAGCCAATCTCCTTCGGCTTCGCGATAACCCAAAGGCAGGATCACCACTGAGCGCAGGCCACGTTCGCGCAGGCCAAGAATCTCGTCAACCTTGGCCGGATCGAAGCCTTCCATGGGGGTGCTATCCACCTCTTCGCTGGCGGCGGCGATCAGTGCCGTACCCAGCCCGACATAGGCCTGGCGGGCGGCGTGTTGGAAGTTCACTTCGGCATCGCGTACCGGGTAGGTGGCCAGCAATTTCTGGCGGTAATTCTCCCAGCCTTCGTTCGTGGAACCGCGCTGCTCGTTGACCAGGTCAAACATCATGTTGATGCGCTCGGCGGTGTAGTTGTCCCAGGCGGCAAAAACCAGCAGATGCGAGCAATCGGTGATCTGCGCCTGGCCCCAGGCGTGGGGTTTGATCTGCTGACGCAGCTCGGGATTGCTCACAACGATGACTTCGTAGGGCTGCAGCCCGCTGGAGGTGGCGGTCAAACGTACGGCCTCAAGAATTCGCTCGACCTTCTCCTGGGGAACGGATTTGGCCGGGTTCATTTTTTTGGTGGCATAGCGCCATTGCAGGTTCTGGAGCAGATCAGACATGGAGGGAATCTCTTTCTTGAGTAAACAAGTCAGGCACATGGGGCTTGCGCGCCGGATTTCAAGAGGAAACCCGCCAGCGCCCTGCCCTGAACTCCGCATGGTTATTACCTTCCCGAGCCATATGTCCGAAGATGCCCGTATTCATTGGTTTCCAGGCCTTCTGGACATTACAGATACTTGCTGCCCTCGCGGATACTCAGCGAATGCATCCGTGCCCGGTGCTGCGCGATGAAATCCGCAACCCAGCTGCGATTGGTCTTTGAATAATCCCGCAAGCTCCAGCCGATCGCCTTGTTCACGAAAAACTCGGTGCTGCCCAGATTGGCGATGATGGCATCCGCGAGCAGTCGGGTATCCGTCAACGCCTTGAGGCCAAGTTGGCAATCAATGGCCACCCGTTTTAGCCAGACGTTCTCCTCCAGCATCCATTTCCTGACGTGCGTGTCCTTCAACCCGGGATGAGTCAACACCATGCTGCCGACGACCTGATCGAGGCTGTCAACGCTGTCCCATCACGATTTGGTCTGGATGAACCGTTCAATCTTTTGAATGTCCGGCCGGGGAATCCGCGTCCGCACGCGAACCAGGTAATCGAGCGCGAGGTAGTGATACTCGCGTTCGTCGTGCTCGAAGCACTTGACCACGAATGGCCAGTTGATCGCCTCCGACTGACATAGCTGCCTGAGAAAATCCTTGGCAAGAGCCCGCCGCAACGGCGTGTGGATTCCCAGGAAGGGAAAGCGATTCTTCATGTACGCCGCCATCTGCCGTGCCGCGTGCTCGTCCGAATGGGCGCTGAATGACTTGAAAATATCGGGTTCCATGTAACATCCCAGATCAACCGGACGATCCGGTTTTGCGCGAATTGTACCCGCCGACCCGCCCGCAACGCCGACCGCCACGCCGGCCGTCCCGAACAGCATGGGCATCACGAAACTGGCGGCGTTGATCGACATCATGCGCAACCCCAGCGCTTCGCCATGACGATGCGCGGGGGTGATCTGGTGCAAGGGTGTGCACATCCCAGCACGAGGACGAATCAGCCGTGACCGACATCGTGAAATTACGCGAGCTTGCCAACCGGCTGGCCCACCTGGAGATCCGTTTTGTCTACGACGATTTTGGCTCCGGACAGGCGCGTCTGCTGGAGCTGGCCGATGTTCCCGCGCATTTCGTGAAGTTTGACATGGCGCTAATTCGCGGCCTGCACAAGGCCAGCCCGTGCAAGCGCCAGATCGTCAGGGATCTGGCACAGATGGTCCTCGCGGCCGGCTCGGTGCCGCTCGCCGAAGGCGTGGAAGACAAAGAAGAAGCGCAAGCCTGCATCGAAATGGGGGTTCAACTGATACAGGGGTATTTCACGGGCTGGCCGATCCCTGCGGATGAGCTCTAGTAGTCAGTCATGTTGAAACAGATAGACATAAAACTCCGTCATTCCGGGCTCGACCCGGAATGACGGCTTATCCACGCATTTCAGCATGACTGCCTACTAGCGCCTGCGACCGTCTCAGCGGATCGTCGCGAGAATCGCTTTGAGCAGCCGCCAGCAACGCTCGACCGACGCCACGTCGACCGTTTCACCCGGCGCGTGGGCACCATGAATCGTCGGTCCGAAAGACACCATGTCCAGCCCGGAATGTTTACCGCCGATGATGCCGCACTCCAGTCCGGCGTGAATCACTTGCGTCGCCGAGTCGCTGCCGAAAACCTCGCGATAGACCGTCTGGCAGATGACCAGGAGCGGCGATGCGGGGTTAGGCTTCCAGCCGGGGTAATGGCCGGACTGCTCGGCCCGCGTTCCCGAAAGCGCGAACAGGCTGACAATCTCGTCGGCCAACTCGACGCTGGCGCTATCGACCAGCGAGCGCACCATGAAATTGCACGCCCCGGCATCCGGGCTCAGGTCGACGATCCCGAGGTTATCGGACGTTTCAACGACGCCCGGAACCTGCACGCTCATGCGCCGGACACCCTGTGGTGACGCATGCAGCGAGGCCAGCCAGAGCGCCTGTTCGGCGGCGCCCATCACGCATGCAATCTCGCACGGGGCAAATGAAACGCTCACCTGCTCATCGACACCGGCCAGCTCCTTGCAGAAGGTGGCTTGCAACTCGGCGAGTTCAGCGCTTAGAACCGCAACGGCATCGGCTGGCAGCACCAGAGTGGCTAATGCCTCGCGCGGCAAGGCATTTCTTGCCGTACCACCGTGCAGGGTCGACAGCCGCATCGCCCAGCGGCTTTCAAGCTGGCGCAGCACGCGCACCAGCAGCTTGATGGCGTTGCCGCGGCCTTCATGGATGTTCACTCCGGAATGGCCACCGCGCAGTCCGCGCACGTCGATGCGCACGGCCACGCCGCCTGCGGGTACGGCTTCCGGCCGACCCGGTCGCTGCACATTTACATCGACGCCACCGGCGCAGCCGAGATAGAACTGCCCCCACTCCTCGGTATCGAGATTCAGCATCAGCCGCCCCTGCAATGACTCCGCGCCGAGCCCGCGTGCGCCACCCATGCCGGATTCTTCGTCGACGGTAAACAGCGCCTCGATCGGGCCGTGGGCCAGGCTGTTGTCCTCCAGGACGGCCAGCATCAGGGCCACGCCGATGCCGTTGTCGGCCCCCAGCGTCGTCCCTTCGGCCAGCAGCCAGCCGTCACGCAGGACGGGCTTGATCGGATCACGCGTGAAATCATGCGGCGTATCCGCATTGTTCTGGCAAACCATGTCCAGATGCGATTGCAGGACAACGCCTGGCGCCGACTCACGCCCGGCGCTGGCCGGCTTGCGCACGATCAGGTTGCCAACGGCATCGACCGCGGCCGCCAGACCGCGCGCGTCGGCCCAGGCTCTCAAATGCTCGCGCAGACGAGCTTCACCCTTGGACGGACGAGGAATGGCGCACAAGCTTGCGAAATGCGCCCAGACGAGAGCGGGCTGTAAATCACTGAATACCGGCAAAAGCGGGGTCGAGGACATGGGGGTCACATGGCAAAGGAAGAAAAGCCGGCAAGTGTACCGCCAGGAACGCCAACCGTCGCTCCTGCGAACACGTGCCGGCGGCTTTTATTGCTCCGGCCCAAAAATGTATGAAGTCATCGGGCCGGAGCAATATTCCATCAATCCAGCGTAGCGCCGGTTTCCTTCGCGACCTTGCCCCACTTGGTCCCTTCAGCCTTGACGAAGGCCGCGAAATTCTCGGGCGTGTCGCCGACGTAATCCGATCCGGTATCGGCAAGTACCTTCTGGAACTCGGGCGTCTTCATGAATTTGAGCGCCGCGTCGTTAATTTTGGTGATGACGTCCTTCGGGGTCTTGGCTGGCGCAAAGAAACCATACCAGCCGTAGGACTCGACGCCGGCCAGTCCCGCTTCGGCAAAGGTTGGCACATCTGGCAGCTGCGGCGAGCGCTTGACGCCGCTGACGGCGATGGCGCGCACCTTGCCGGCCTTGATCTGCGGGATGATCGCGATGGTCGTGTCGAACATCATCGGCACGTGGCCGCCCATCAGGTCGGCAATCGCCGGCGCCGAGCCTTTGTAGGGGACGTGGACCATTTCCAGCTTGGCGGTGGTGCGGAACAGTTCGCCGGTCATGTGCTGCGGCGTACCGTTGCCGGAGGATGCCCATGGCGCCTTGCCCCCCTGCGCCTTGATGTAGGCAATCAACTCCTGCAGATTCTTCGCCGGCACCTCCGGATTGACGGCCAGCACCAGCGGTACGCGCAGCATGTTGGTGATCGGCACCAGGTCCTTCTGCGGATCGTAGGTCATCTTCTTGTACACGTTCGGGTTGATGACGATCGGGCCGCCCGAGGTGATCAGCAGCGTGTGGCCGTCGGGGGTGGACCTGGCCGCGTACTCGCTGCCGATATTGCCGCCGGCTCCACCACGGTTGTCGATAATGAACGGCTTGCCGAACTCGTCGCTCAGGCCCTTGGCCGTCGGTCGCGCGACGATGTCCGACGGCCCTCCCGGCGGCCACGGCACGACGATGGTCACGGTCTTGGTGGGCCAGTTCTGTGCCGCCGCCGCCGTACACAACACGAGGCAAAGCGCACCCGTCCAGCACTTCATTCGGCTAAACATTGTCATGGCATTATCTCCTCAAGTGGTCGTGAATAGGGTCGACGGGCACGCCGATAAAGCTGAGTCTAGAGGAATGGCGTCTCCGAAGCAACGCGCGTTCACCAACAGCGCATGGATCGTTTCTCCTGGCACATCATGTCTCAAGATGCCCGTATTCATTGGCCTTCAGGCCGGTTCATCAGCGCTACGCAGTCAGTCTGATCGATTTACCGCGGCCCTCTTGAACACCCGTCCAGCCACATTCTTCCCCGCCCACCACAGCCGCATTCCCAGCAATCCGGCCACGACCGCTGCGTAGATACTGACCGTGCCAAAGTCGTTCTTGCCGGCCTTGTGCCACCAGTAATGCAGGATGGCGGCGACGGCGACGAGGTAGACCAGCCGGTGCAGCCGCACCCAGTGGACGCCGAGGCGGCGCATCATCCCCTTGGTCGACGTCGCCGCGAGCGGCAGCAGCAAGACGAAGGCGGTGAAGCCGGCGGTGATGAACGGGCGCTTGAGCACGTCCTTCCACATCTCGGCCAGATCGAGGTTGTGATCGATCCAGAACCAGAGGGAGAAGTGCACTGCGGCGTAGAAGAAACAATAAAGGCCAAGCATGCGCCGGAACTTCATCCACTGCGGCCGGCCGGTCAGGCGCCGCAACGGTGTCATCGACAGCGACAGACACAAGAACACCAGCGCCCAGGTTCCGGTCGAACGGGTGACAAATTCGAGCGGATTGGCGCTGAGCCCGTCGTGCGTGCCGAGCCAGATCAGCCGCAGCAAGGGCAGCAGGCCGGCGAGAAAGACGGTCAGAGGCAGAAATTGTAAAGCTGGCATGGCACGCTAAAGCGGCGCTTTCAGAAGAATTTCTTGAGGTCCATGCCGGTGTAGAGCGAGGCGACCTGCTCCGCATAGCCGTTGAACGGCAGCGTCTTGCGCTTGGGCGGGAAGAGTTTGCCGCCGCCTTCACCGATTCGCTGCTCGGTCGCCTGGCTCCAGCGCGGGTGATCGACCGCCGGATTGACGTTGGAAAAGAAGCCGTATTCCTGCGGCGCGGCCACATTCCAGCTGGTCTTCGGCTCGGTTTCGGTGAAGCGGATGCGGACAATCGACTTGGCGCTCTTGAAGCCATATTTCCACGGCACGACAAGGCGCACCGGAGCGCCGTTCTGATTGGGCAGCACGTCGCCGTAGAGGCCGAAGGTAAGAAGCGCCAGCGGATGCATCGCCTCGTCCATACGCAGGCGTTCGACATATGGCCAGTCAAGCACCGGGGTGGACAATCCCGGCATCTGTTTCTTGTCGGCCAGGGTGGTGAATTCAACGTATTTGGCACTGCCGGTCGGCTCGACTCGGCGAATGAGTTCCGCCAACGGAACGCCAATCCAGGGGATCACCATCGACCAGCCTTCAACACAGCGCAGACGGTAGACGCGCTCTTCAAGCGACGCGAGCTTCAGCAGTTCGTCGATGTCGTAAATTCTGGGGTTCTTGACGTGACCTTCGACTGCCACCGTCCACGGCCGGATAACCAGTGAATGGGCACGCTTCGCGGGATCTGCCTTGTCGGTGCCGAATTCGTAGAAGTTGTTGTAGGTCGTAACGTCCTTGTACGGCGTCGTCTTTTCCGTCAGTGAAAATTGCGGGTTGATTTTTGCCGCGAGTTTGACGTTGCCAGGATTGGGCGACGGCGTTTGCGCGAAGGCGCTGCGCGCGAACAGTGGGCTGAGCGCAGCGCCAAAGGCACCGGCCGCCGCGGCGCGGATCAGCGTGCGACGTTGTTCGAAGATTTCACGCGGGGTGATCTCGCTGGAGGCAATCGACGATCCCAGTTCGGTAGGGCGGTTCATGTCCAATCTCCATTCGGCACGGCCTGATTGCAATACATAGGTCAACTTCGGAGTTCGGCTCGGCTCCGTTGAAAGATCATCGATCACACAAAAGGTTCCAGGCTTTTGCTCTCCCTTACACCTCATCATTGACGCCATTGCGCACGTCCCATAGCATGCGGCAACGAATTCAAGTGTGCACCCGCCGAAGCCCTGGCTGAAGCGTTGCAGCCATTACCCGGAGGCTTTTCAATGATGAACCACAAACTTCTCGTACCCCTTGCTCTCGCCGTGTTCGCCCCCGCTGTCTTCGCGGAGCAAATCGGCTGCGTCACCACCGAATGGAAGCTGATCGGCGCCAATCACAAGGTCTGCGTCGAATCCTTTGGCGACCCCAAGGTTCCGGGCGTCACCTGCCACGTTAGCCAGGCCAGAACCGGCGGCGTCAGCGGCACTTTAGGCCTGGCGCAGGATCCCTCGCAATTCTCGCTGGCCTGCCGGCAGACCGGCCCGATCACCTTGCCCGAAAAGCTGCCCAAGGAAGCCACGGTGTTCACCGAGGACACCTCGATCTTCTTCAAGGAAACCCGCGTCATCCGCCTGTGGGACGAGGCCAACCGCACTTTGGTTTATCTGGCGATCAGCCGCAAGCTGATCGACGGCGCACCGGCCAACAGCATCTCGACCGTCCCGGTCATGCCCTGGGGCCCGCGGTAATCGCGGTAATCGCGGTAATCGCGGCGAACGTTGCAATCGCTTGCCGGCAAGGTTTCCGGAGCGGACTCAAACCGGGTCTGTCCGCCTTTTCTTCATGTGGCCTTTGGCTTCATACATGCGCCGATCGGCAGAGCGGATGGATTCGTCCAGCAGCTCGTGATCGCTGGTACGGACGGCGTAACCCACGGCGGCGCTGGGCTGGATATAACGGCCTTCGGCCAAGCCATGCCGGGCTTCCTGGCAGCGAATCTTCAACGATTCAATCGCCGGGTTGACCCGTTCTTCCGCCATGTTGTTGAGAATGATCAGGAATTCGTCACCCCCGATTCGAAAGATAGTTCCGTCCGGGAAGGTGTCTCGCAAAAGTGTGGAAAAAAGAACCAGCAGCGCGTCGCCGGAGGCATGGCCTTCACTATCGTTGACACGTTTCAGGTTGTTGAGATCGGCCATCAGAATGGCCTGCGGATAAACGCCTTTTTGCAGCGTTTCTTCAATGTGGGTGAAATAGTTGCGGTTGTGGAAACCGGTCAGGGTATCGGTGTACAGCAGCTGTTCGCGCTCTTTCAGGATCAGGGTTTGCGCCTTCTGATCCGCCAGTGAGAGGACGATCTTGATTGTCACAAACAGGATGGCGACCAGGGCGACAATCAGGCCAATGACAATCATGGCCAGTTGCCGGCTTTGTTCATTGCGCAAGGTCGGCACGCCCTGGACGCCGGCGTATTTCATATCCTCGAACTTGATGAGGGTGAGCACCTTGTCGATGATCGCGGCGAGCTCGGGTTGGTTGCGGTTAACGCCAAAATAGACAAAGGAATCCTTCGACGTGTTGCCGCGTTTGACCAGGTCGCTGTATCCCAGCCCGTTGATATAGAACTCGACGACCGTGGGATTCTCGATGAGGTAATCCACATCGCCCTTGAGCAGCAGGCGCAGGGATTCCATGATGTCGGCGGTTTTGACCATGTGGACGCGCTTGAGGTTTTTGAGCAGGTACTCCTCGTGCCAGAAGCCGTCGATCACGGCGACACGCTTGTTTTCCAGCCCGTAAACGTCCTGTACCGGAGCGCTGGTTTTGTGACCGACGATGATGTCGCGTTCGGTGCTGATCGGGCGCGGGTAGAAGAAATAGCGCAGTCGGTCTTCGGTCTTGGCGATATTCAGCACATCAATCGAGCCGGTTCGCGCTTTTTCGTAGACCTCCGCAAACGGGCCGTGCACCACCTTGAAGCGGATGCCAATGATGTCTGAAATGCTTTTCAGTGTCTCTCCGGCAATTCCCTTGTACTGTCCATCCTGGTACAGGTCAAACGGCAGATAGTCGTCCGCAACGCCGACCACGGCCTCGCCTTTTTGCTCCAGCCAGTTTAATTCGGCCTCCGTAAGACGCAGGACTTTCCGACTGTAGGTACGTGCCGCTGCACGCGAGGTGGTCTGAATCTGCTCTTTGCGCTGCTCGATGTACTTGTCGATGATCCCGCCCAGGAGCGCCCGTTCCTTGAGAACAGCAAATGTCATGTCCGACGTGATGGATTTCAGCTCGGCAATCATCGTCAGGACGGGATAGTTGAACAGGAATTCATTCTCAACCCCGCCGCCAGAGGTGATGAAACCGTCCACACCGCCGGAAATCAGCGCTTTCAACCCCTGTTCCTGTTCAGCAAACTCAACGGTCTGATAACGGATGTTTGGATATTCCTTCGGGATTTTCTGGCTGACAAAATCATTGGTGATGAACCCGACCCGCTTGCCATCGAGATCACCCAGCGTCTGGACGGATGAATCCCTGCGCGCGAAGACCACATACGGGTAACGCAGTGCCGGTCGTGTAAAAACCATGGTCCGCTCCCGTTCCGCGGTCGCGTTGGCACCATAGAGGATGTCGATTTTCCCGTCGACAAAACGACTGTAAGCATCGTCCCAGCCCGTCACATTGGCCAGAGACATGCGCAAGCC
>JANNNT010000680.1:0-5073 GCA_031398685.1 Rhodocyclaceae bacterium
CGTCGATCAGGCGGCGCACGATCTTCAGCATTTCCTTCTGTTCGGCCTCGACTTCCGACAGCCGCACCGGGCCGCGTGACTCGAGGTCTTCGCGCAGGGTTTCGTCGACAAGAACTACAACGGCCCGATGGTGCTGAGCAAGGTCGACTTCTCGCTCAAACGCGGAGAAATTCACGCGCTGGTCGGAGAGAACGGCGCAGGGAAATCAACCCTGATCAAGATCGTCACCGGGATCACCAACCGGAATGCGGGAACCCTGGTTTTCGAGGGCCAAAACATCCCGGCCGAGCACAGCAAGAACGCCGCTGAGCGACTCGGCATTGCGGTCATTTATCAGGAACTCAGCCTGATCCACGGCATGACGGTGGCGCAGAACATTTTCCTGACCAAGGAACCTCTATATCCCGGCCTGAAGATCATCGACATCAAGAAGATGAACACGATGGCGCAGGAAATGATCAACAAGTACGGATTCAATCTCAAAGCAACCGACATCATCGACCGGCTGCCTATTGCGCAGCGGCAGACGGTTGAAATTCTCAAGGCCCTGTCGAACAGGGCGTCGCTGATGATCATGGATGAGCCGACGAGTTCGCTGACATCCACCGAGAGCGCTCAGTTGTTCAAGATCATCCGTCAGCTCAAGAGTGAGGGGATCACGGTTGTGTATATCTCCCACCGTATGGAAGAAGTCTTCGCCCTGTCGGACAGAGTGACCGTGCTGCGCGACGGCAAACTGGTGAGTGTGCTGGAAAAGGAACAGATCAGCCCGGCCGAGATCATCCGCCTGATGATCGGTCGTGCCCTGACCGAGGACGAGTCGCGTCACCGGATGGTCAAGAAGGACGGCGACGTTGTTCTTGCGGTTGAAAATCTGTGCTCCGAGGGCAAGCTCAAGGACGTGTCGTTCAAAGTCCGCAAGGGAGAAGTTCTCGGCTTCGGCGGTCTGGTCGGGTCGGGTCGCAGCGAACTGATGCGTGCCATCTACGGCATCGATTCTTTTGACAGCGGCAACATCACCTATCTTGGAAAACCCTATGTCCCGACGGTCGAGAAATCCATCGCCAGCGGCTACGGCTTTGTTCCCGAGGAACGCCGGCTGCAGGGTATCATGGGCGCCATCTCCATCACCGGGAACATTGGCATTGCCAATCTGGATTCCATTTCCAGCAAGTCCGGATTCGTCAGCGGAAAGAAAGAGCTGGAAAGAGCCAGAAAGGCCATTTCCCTGCTTAACGTCAAACCCGCCAATCCCGATGTTCTGGTCGGAAATCTGTCCGGCGGAAATCAGCAGAAGGTGGTCGTTGGCAAGTGGCTGATCCGCGACCTCAAACTGCTGATTGTCGACGAGCCGACCGTCGGCGTCGACATCGGCGCCAAGGAAGAGATGTATCAGACCATCGAGAGGCTTTCCAACGAAGGCGTTGCGGTCATCGTTGTCTCTTCCGACCTGCCGGAGCTGACCCGTTTGTCTGACCGCATCATCGTCTTGAGAAAGGGTCGAATCATCAAGGAATTTGCCGAAGGCATCGTCACCGAAGAAGCGGTCTTGCGGGCGGCGTCCGGAATTATTGAGGGTGGTGCACTATGAAAACACAAGCGTTCAATTGGCGTCGATTGCTGGTGGATCTCCGCTTGTTCTGGATACTCCTGCTGTTGATGGCGGTACTGTCCCTGGTTTCTGATCGTTTCCTGACGATAGACAATCTGACCAACGTGCTGTGGTCGGTCTGCCTAATCGGCATCATGGCGACCGGGGCCATCTATGCGCCAATCACCGGCGGGATTGACCTTTCGGTCGCCACCATCGCGGCCCTGGCCGGAATTATCGCCAATGTCCTGATGAATGGGTATGGGCTTAACTGGATACTGAGCATCGTCATCACCTTGCTGATCGGCGTGGTGATCGGCTGGGTGAACGGCATCGTCTCGACGAAGTTCCTGGTGCCGGCCTTTATTGTCACCATGGCGGCCAAGACCTACCTATTCGGCATCGCCATGCTGGTTTCCAATGGCGACCAGATCACCATCATGCAGCCGAAAGAGTTTCTGGCCATCGGCGTCAGCAAGTTTCTGGGCATACCCATCCCCATCTACATCATGGCTGTTCTGGTCGTGCTCAGCCATATCCTTCTGAAGCATACGGTGTTTGGCCGCCAGTGCATTGCTGTAGGAGCCAACGAGGTTTCGGCCAAGCTGTCGGGGGTTAATCCGGACCGGACACGAATCATCGTTTACATCATCTCGGCGGTAACGGCATCCATCGCCGGCATTGTCATGGCATCGCTTACCCAGCAGGCCTACGCCATGAATGCCACGGGTTATGAGTTTGATGTCATCACGGCCATCGTAATTGGCGGAACCAGCCTGATGGGAGGCAGTGGATCGGTAACCGGCGCTCTGATCGGTGCTGTGATGGTCGGGTTCATCAATAATGGCCTCAACCTGCTCGACATGCCTTCGGCCTACCACCCGATCGCCACCGGTCTCGTAATACTGACGGCGCTGATCATGAATCAGGGCGTCAGTATTCCGAAGGTCATCAAGAAGCTGTTTTCAATCCCCAAGGCAGCGGAACCGGTAAAATAGTCCCGCCTGTTTCAGCCAACTGAATCCCGGGGCTTCCCGGGATTCCTTTTTGGGAGCCCGCCCGGCTGCCAGATGAAAAGCGGAGATCAAAATGACCACTGACTTTGTATTTGCCAGAATTCCTGAGATTCATTTTGGGCCGGGGAAACTGGCCCAACTGCCAAAACTGATCCGGCAGAGAGGAAGCCGAGTCCTGCTGGTTACTGGATCAGCGTCCTTTCAACGCTCAACTCGCTTCGAAACGCTGACACATGGGCTGAAACAGGCTGACATCGACTACTTCCACGCCACCGTTTCTGGCGAGCCCTCCCCCTCCTTTGTCGACCAGACCGTCGACCGTTATCGCGACGAACGGCTGGATTGGGTCATCAGTATCGGCGGCGGCAGCGCGGTGGATGCCGGCAAAGCCATTTCGGCCATGTTGCTGCAAGACGACTCGGTGACCGCTTATCTTGAAGGCCGGGAAACAAAAAAGCACGACGGCCGGAAAATCCCGTTCATCGCGGTTCCCACGTCCTCCGGAACAGGTGCCGAAGCGACCAAGAACGCCGTTCTGAGCGAAATCGGCGATCAGGGCTACAAGAGCTCGCTTCGACACGACCAATTCGTCCCGGACATTGCGCTGATCGACCCGGAGCTGATGCTTTCCTGCCCGCCGCTGGTAACGGCGGCGTGCGGCCTTGATGCATTGACCCAGCTGATCGAAGCCTATGTCTCCACCAAGGTTTCGCCAATGACGGACGCGCTGGCGCTGAGCGGCCTTGAGCACGTTTCTGCCGGTTTCATTCCTGCATTTGAACGCGGGGAAAGCGATATCGATGCGCGCAGCCACATGGCTTATGCCGCTCTGCTATCCGGCATTACGCTGGCCAACGCCGGTCTCGGCGTAGTTCACGGCTTTGCAGCTCCGGTTGGCGGCCATTTCCACATGCCCCACGGCGTCGTCTGCGGAACCCTGATCGGCGAAGCAACACGTATTACCATCGAAGCCCTGTTTGAAAACGTCGACAAGAACCATGCTGCTCTTGAAAAATATGCCAAAACAGGCGCTCTGCTCTCCGGAAAAACTTCCGTTTCTCTCAAACGGGATTGCGATCTGCTAGTAGAAACCCTGCAAAACTGGATTGAACTCACGCGCCTGCCGCGCCTCGGGAACTGCGGCGTTACCCGAGCGGATTTCAGCAAAATACTCGACAAGACAACCTGCAAGAACAGTCCCATGACACTGAACCGGGAGCAAATGAAAGCGATCCTGGAAGCGCGCTTATGACAGGGTTGGCCATCGGCGTGTTTTTGATCGAACAGTCTACAATTGCGTTTTAAGGGAGATACGGGTGGATTGGTGGTTAGCGTATATCGGGCTTGGCCTGTTTACCGGTTTTTCTGCGGGCATGTTGGGGATTGGTGGCGGACTGGTGATGGTGCCAACGCTGACCATGATGTTCGCCGCGCAAACCGGTTTTCCGCCCGCTGAAATTCTTCATCTGGCGCTCGGCACCTCCATCGCGACGATCCTGTTTACCTCGCTGTCGAGCCTGCGCGCCCACCACCAGCACGGTGCCGTACTGTGGAAAGTAGTCCTCCAGATCGCCCCCGGGATTCTGCTCGGCACCCTGCTCGGCACCCTGTTTGCATCGAACGTTCCGGCCAAACCCCTGGCGTTGTTTTTTACGTGTTTTGTCTGTTTTGTCGCGCTGCAGATGATGCTGAACTTCAAACCGAAACCCTCAAGAGACCTTCCCGGAGCGGGAGGCGTCTTTGCCGTTGGTACGGGAATTGGCGCGGTTTCGTCGCTCGTGGCCATCGGCGGCGGCGCGCTCACCGTACCCTTTCTAACCTGGTGCAATGTCCGCGTGCAACATGCCATCGGCACCTCCGCAGCGATCGGTTTCCCCATCGCCATCGGCGGCACCCTGGGCTACATTTACAACGGCACGGGGCATGTCGACCTTCCGCCCGGGAGCCTGGGTTACGTCTATCTTCCGGCACTCGCCTGGCTCGTTCCTCCCAGCATGCTACTGGCCCCGGTCGGAGCCAAGCTGGCTCATCGTCTGCCCATTGCGACGCTGAAGCGCATCTTCGCCTGTCTGCTGATTGCACTGGCGTCAAAAATGCTTTGGAAGCTGTTTTCATAAATTGCCTGAAGCCTTGATTTCCAAGGAAAATAAGCCTGAAAACCGTGGTATTCCTTGCCTTGAGGCAGTCGATAAAGTAGCATGATGGGTTCAAGGCGAGTTTGCTGTCGCTGATCAATGCGACACGTCCAACCGGTTTCCGGTTTGCTACTTTTCCGGTTGAAGAACGCCCCCAAGTTTCTTACTTCCTGAAAGGTATTGCCATGTCTAACGAGAACAACCCCGCGCTGCCTGACTCATCCAATCTGGATGCCTGGAAAAAGGCCGCCTCCAAGTCGGCCCCCGGTGGTGACGTTGAAGCCCTGAACTGGGTCACGTCGGAAGGCATCGTCGTCAAGCCGCTGTACAC